>JAFOIS010000190.1 GCA_017420605.1 Lachnospiraceae bacterium
CTATGTGAAAAACGGCGGTACGCTCATTTACAGTACCTGTACGGTCGGCCATATCGAAAATATCGACAACGTCCGGTATTTCCTGACGCGTTGCAAGGAATTCCGCGCCGATCCGCTCGATCCGTTCCTGCCGAAGGAACTTGCGCGGGAAAGCCTTGCGGAAGGGTATCTTTCGCTGCTTCCGGGGATCGATAAAACGGACGGTTTCTTCCTCGCCCGGTTTAAGAAAGAGGCGGCCGAATGAGCAGGCTCCCCGTGAACGCCGTGATCGGCCTTTCCCGCGCGGAGCTTAGCGAAGCGCTTTTACCGCTGCAAATCGAGCGCTACCGTGCCGGACAGATCTTCGACTGGCTGCACAAAAAGCGCGTTTCCTCCTATGAGGAAATGTCGAACCTTCCGGCGCAGCTCCGCAGAACGCTTGCGGAAGATATGCCGTTTTCCTATCCGGAAGCCGTATCCCGGCGGGAATCCGAAAAGGACGGAACGGTCAAATACCTGCTTTCCTATCCGGACGGGGCGCTGGTCGAGAGCGTCCTCATGCATTACCGGCACGGCACGTCGCTGTGCCTCTCTTCGCAGGTGGGGTGCCGTATGGCCTGCCGTTTCTGCGCATCGGGGATCCTTGGAAAAGAGAGGAACCTTCTGGCGGGGGAGATGCTCGAAGAGGTATACGCCGTTTCGGCGCTCGAAGGAGAACGTCTTTCGAACATCGTGATCATGGGAACCGGGGAACCGCTTGACAATTACGACGAGGTCGTTCGCTTTGTTCGCCGCGTGACCGACCCGGAGGGAAACGGTCTCGGCGGCCGGCAGGTCGCGCTGTCGACCTGCGGCATCGTGCCGAATATACTGCGGCTAGCGGAAGAGAAGCTGCCTCTTGCGCTTGCGCTTTCCCTGCATGCGGTACGGGACAGCCTGCGGCATGAACTGATGCCCGGAACGAGAGCGTGGACCGTGCGGGAAACGGTGGAAGCGATGCGTTCGTATGCCATTCTGACGGGGCGGCGCGTTACGTTTGAGTACATCCTGATCCGCGGCCTTAACGATACGGAGGAGGACGCGCAGGAGCTTGCGCGCCTCATCCGGGGGATACCGCACCTCGTCAATCTGATCCCTGTGAACCCGGTCGCGGAGCGCGGATTCTGCCGTCCGGATGCCGCGGAGACGGCCGCATTCAAGAAAATGCTTGAAAAATGCGGAATAAATGTTACTATTAGGAGAGAAATGGGCAGTGACGTCGAGGGTGCTTGCGGGCAGCTTCGGCGCCGCCGTATGGAAAAATTAAAGGCAGGACCTTCCACATGAAATCATTTTGCGCAACAGACGTCGGACGCCGTCGGAAGATCAATCAGGACTGCGTCTTCGCGACAGAGGAGAGCATCGGCCTTCTGCCGAACCTCTTTATCGTCGCGGATGGAATGGGCGGACATAACGCGGGCGATTTCGCCTCCCAGTATGCCGTGCATGCCGTGACGGAATATATTCGAGAGAGCACCGAGGCGAATCCGGTGCGCCTTCTGCAGGACGCGATCCGCAGCGCGAACGCGGGCCTCATCGCCGAAGCGGCAAGCCACGAGGAGCTTGCGGGCATGGGGACGACCTTCGTCGCGACGACCGTGATCGACGGCTATGCATACACGGCGAATATCGGAGACAGCAGGCTGTATATCATGAAGGAGGGTCTGACACAGGTAACGAGGGATCATTCCCTGGTCGAGGAAATGGTCCGCATGGGCGAGATCACGGAAGAGGATGCGAGAAATCATCCGGACCGGAACATCATCACCCGCGCGCTCGGAACGGCGCCGGAGGCGGAAGTGGACTTCTTCGATTACCGTCTCGAAGCGGGCGCCACGATCCTGATGTGCTCGGACGGCCTGTCCAATATGGTTGAGAAAGAAGAGATCGAAAATATCCTTCGCGGGGACGCCACACCGGAAGAGAAGACGCGGCTTTTGATCGACGCCGCAAATGAAAACGGCGGCAAAGACAACATCGCGGTCATTATCGTTGAACCGGATGCGGAGTGAGGTATAGATAATGTTAAAAACAGGGGCAGTTATCAACGAAAGATATGAGGTCGTCGGCCGCATCGGCTCCGGCGGCATGGCGGACGTCTATAAAGCAAAAGACCATAAACTGAACCGGAACGTAGCTGTCAAGGTCATGAAGACCGAGTTCAACAACGACGACAGCTTCGTCCGGAAGTTCCGGCGTGAGGCGCAGGCCGCCGCCGGTCTTGCGAATCCGAACATCGTCAGCGTCTTCGACGTCGGCGAGGACAACGGGCTTTACTACATCGTGATGGAACTCGTAGAGGGCATCACGCTGAAGGAATATATCGCCAAGAAGCAGAAGCTTTCGGTGCGCGAGGCCACGAGCATCGCGATCCAGGTCTCCATGGGCCTGGCGGCGGCGCACGCGCAGGGCATCGTCCACCGGGATATCAAACCGCAGAACATCATCATTTCCACAGACGGAAAAGTGAAGGTCACGGACTTCGGCATCGCGCGGGCGGCTTCTTCCAATACGATCAGCGCGAACGTCATGGGCTCCGTTCATTACAGTTCTCCCGAACAGGTCCGCGGCGGCTACAGCGACGCCAAGTCGGATATCTATTCGCTGGGTATTTCCCTCTATGAGATGGTCACCGGCCGCGTGCCGTTCGACGGCGAGACGACCGTCGCCATCGCGATCAAGCATCTGCAGGACGAGATGGATCCGCCGTCGAAGTATACGCCGGATCTGCCGTATTCCCTGGAGCAGATCATTTACAAATGCACACAGAAGAGTCCGGACCGCCGTTATGATTCCGTCAACGACCTGATCGCGGACCTCAAGCATTCGCTGACCGATCCGAACGGGCATTTCGTCACGCTGACGCCGCTCGCGGATCACGCTGCGACCGTCCAGATCTCCAATGCGGAACTCGCGGCCATCAAGGCCGGTTCCGTACGTCCCGCATCGGGACGCGATGACCGCGACGGACGCGACGGGCGCCGGCGCGCATACGTCGATCCCGACGATGACGATATCTATGACGACGAGGAAGACAACGGCGGCATCAGCGCGAAACTCGAGAAGGCCATGACCATCGGCGGCCTCGTGGTCGGCGCGCTCATCATCTGCATCCTGATCTTCTTCATCGGCCGCGCGGCGGGTCTTTTCAAAACGGGCGGAAACGATCCGTCCAGTTCCGGCTCGCCCGCCAGTTCCGAGGCTTCGGTGATCCGCGAAGACATGATCACGGTCCCGTATCTGCTCGGTATGACGCGCGAACAGGCGCAGGCGGCTGTTTCCACGATGAGCATCGGCATCAAGTATGCCGGAGAGATCGCTTCCGAGGAGTATCCGGCCGGCCAGATCTGCAAGCAGGATCCGGAACCGGAAACGGAAGTCGCGCGCAACTCGACGGTATATTTCTATGTAAGCTCCGGCAAGCCGCAGATCGCCATTCCGGCAGTCATCGGCGAGAAGTCGGAAGACGCCCGCGAGATGCTGCGGGAAGCCGGCTTCACGAACGTGCGCGAGAACCGTGAAGAAAGCACGGAGTTCGCCCTCGGCCGCGTCATTTCCGTCAGCCCGACGGTCGGCGCCATGACGGACTCCTCCACGGAGATCGTCCTTACCGTAAGTTCCGGCGCGCCGACGACGTCTTCCGGTACGGCTTCTTCGGAATCCTCGCCTTCGGTCGATCCGAACGCGACGCCGGTCGTGCTGCGTTCCCTCCGCGGTCTGACGCAGGAGGAAGCAACGACGATCCTGGAACGCTACGGTTTCCGCATCAAGATCGATTACGGCTACACCACCGATATCGGTTTCGGCGAAGTCATGATGACGAGCTATACGCCGGGTGAAGCGTATATGCCGGGCACGGAGATCACGCTGACCATCAACAGCAAGGAATACAAGGAGAGCAGCGACGCTGCGGCCTCTGCTTCCAGCGCGGCCAGTTCCGCGTCGTCCGCAAGCTCCCAGGCTTCCGGCAGCTACTGGTCGACAGACGTCCTTCTCGGCGAGACGCCGGAGTATCACGGCGGAGCCTACCGGCTCACGCTCGTACAGAACGTCGGCGGCTCCAATCAGGAGACGACCGTTGCGGAAGGCTCGAAACTGTCCTTCCCGTATGAATTCCGTTACAGCAAGGGCGCTCCGGGGGTTTCGTCCGGCGACGTATACCTCTATGAGGTGGTCGACGGCAATTACGTCCGGAAGGCAAAATGGCCGGTGACCTTTGAGCCCTGATGACGGGCATGAACGGACGGATCATCCGCGGCGTAGCAGGCTTTTATTATGTGCTTGCCGACGACGCCGCGGTCTATGAATGCAAGGCACGGGGGAGCTTCCGCAATGAGAAGCTCCGCCCCGTTGTAGGGGACTATGTGACGATCTCTGTCACAAGCCCTTCCGATATGGAGGGGAGCATCGATTCGGTGGCTCCGCGAAAAAATGAGCTTCTGCGGCCGCTTTGCGCGAATGTCGATCAGGCGCTCATTCTTTTTGCCGTAAGAAACCCGGAACCCTCCGCGATCCTGCTCGACCGGATGCTTCTTGCCATGGAGATGCAGAACATTCCGGCGGCGATCGCCTTTAATAAATCGGATCTTGGAAGCGGGCCGGAGCTGGCCGCCCTGGCGGAGATCTACCGCGCGAGCGGCTATCCGGTGCATTTCCTGAGTATCCGCGAAGGGATGGGCCTTTCGGAACTTATGGAGATCCTGCGCGGAAAAACGACGGTCCTGTGCGGTCCTTCGGGCGTCGGAAAGTCTTCCTTGTCCAACTTCCTGCAGAAGGAAGTCACCATGGAGGTCGGGGAGATATCGAAGAAGCTCCGCCGCGGAAAGAACACGACGCGGCATGCGGCGCTGCTGGCGGTCGGGGAAGGGACGTATCTTATGGATACGCCCGGTTTTTCGGCCTTCGAGGCCGGTGATCTTGCGCCGGAGGATCTCCGGTTTTATTATCCGGAGTTTGCCTCTTATGAAGGAAAGTGCCGCTACGGCGGCTGTCTGCACGACCGGGAGCCGGAATGCGCTGTCCGGGATGCCGTGCAGGAGGGAAAAATACCGGAAATACGCTACGGAAATTACCGGACGCTTCTTGCGGAGCTCCGGGACAGGGAAAAGAGGAGGTATTAGTATGCACATCTTGTCACCGTCGATGCTTTCAGCGGATTACGGCTATCTTGCGGATAATTTCGCGACGCTCCGCCGAGCGGGCGTCACCTGGATCCATATCGACAACATGGACGGCGCGTTCGTGCCGAACCTTTCGATCGGCATCCCGATCGTTAAGTCTGTCCGCAAATGCACGGATCTCTTTTTCGACGTGCACCTGATGATCAATGAACCGATCCGCTACGTCAAAGAGTTCGCGGCGGCCGGCTCCGATCTGATCACCGTTCATTATGAGGCCTGTTCCGATCTCGACGCGACGCTTGCTGCGATCCATGAGTGCGGTGTCAAAGCCGGCCTTTCCATCAAACCGAAGACGCCGGTGGAAGTCCTTCTTCCGTACCTTGACAAGGTCGACCTTATCCTTATGATGAGCGTTGAGCCAGGCTTCGGCGGACAGTCCTACATTCCGGAATCAACGGCACGCATCGCCGCGGTGCGGAAAATGATCGATGAGAGCGGCCGGGAGATCGACCTCGAAGTCGACGGCGGCGTCAACGACAAGACCGTGCAGGAAGTGCTCGATGCCGGCGCCAACGTCATCGTGGCCGGCAGCGCGGTCTTCAGGGGCGACCTTTATGAGACCGCGAAGCGTTTCAACGATATCGTAACGGCGCGCGATCAGGCATGAAGATCGGCATCGCATCCGGCGGGACGCTTTCCGCCGCGTTCCTTTCGGCGTTCCTAGCAAGGGAAACCGTCGATTACTGGATCGCGGCAGAGGGAGGCGCCCGCCTTCTTTTGTCCTGCGGGATAAAGCCGGACCTTGTTGTCGGAGATTTCGATTCGGTCGGAAACGCGTTCCGGAAAGAAATTGCGGACCGGGGGATCCGTGTCCTGGCTTATCCGTCGGAGAAGGACGAGACCGATACGGGGCTGTGCATGGCGGAAGCCGTACGCCTTTGTCCGGATGAGATCGTGCTCCTCGGCGGAACGGGGACGCGTCTTGACCATACGCTCGGCAATATCGCACTTCTTCTCCGGTACGCAGCAGATCCGCAAAGCGCCGGCATCCGCATAAGACTCGTTGACGAACACCAGACGGCGTTCGTCCTTTCGGCAAATGAGGCGGGGACCGCAGGACCGGAGGGACGGAACGTCGGCCTCCGTTTCTTCGGCGGCGGCGTGGGTATCCGGAAAGAAACGTATCCGGACCGGTATCTTTCCGTTCTTTCCCTTTCGGACCGGGCGGAAGGGATCTGCCTTGCCGGCGTGTATTACCCGCTTGCGGACGCGAACCTTGCTTTGTCGGATACCGTCGGGATCAGCAACCGGATCACCGCGGAGGAAGCGGTCATTACTGTACGAAAAGGTACACTTCTTATCATTCTTGCAAAGGACTGAATGCAGTAAGTTACGGCATTTTACGCGAAACGGTGGAAAAAATGCCAGTAACCGCCGCGCGGCATTGAACTTTTTCTTGACAAGAGGAAAGGTCCTTGCTATAAATGAATCTAATCAAATGCGATGACGGAATTATGCGGTTATCGGAGCGTTGCAGAGAGCCGGCGGGCGGTGTGAGCCGGTACCGAAGATAGCAGGCAGTCTCCTTCCCGAGCAGATCAGGTGAAACTTCGGCGCGTAGTCTGATCCGGACGCCCCCGTAAGAGGCTGTGGGCTTGCAGGAGCCCGAAAAGAGATCGTTCCCCGTAAGGGGAGTGGTAATCAGGGTGGTCCCGCGGATGTATATTCGTCCCTGAGGTGAAAGCCTCAGGGATTTTTGTTTTTGTATAAGGAGTATGGCCATGAGAAAGATCAGACTTGCCGACACGACGATGAAACAGAGGTCCTCCGCCTCTCTGACATTCAAGGAAAAGATCGAGCTTGTGCGGATCCTGGACCGGCTTTCGGTGGACGTGATCGAAACGGATGAGATCCGGAAGATCAAAGCGGACAGTCTCTGCATAAAATCGATCTCGGACGCGGTCACGGGCGCCGTCGTCGCGGTTCCGGTCCAGCCGGACAAAGCGTCGATCGATACCGCCTGGGAAGCATTGCAGCGCGCCAGGCATCCGCGCCTTCAGATCGTGACGCCGGTCAGTCTCGTACAGATGGAATATCTGATGCACAAAAAGCCGGAAGCGGTGCGCGAGAGCGCACTTTCCGCGGTGCGTTACGCGAAAACGCTCTGCCCCGAGGTGGAGCTTGTGCTCCTCGACGCGACGCGGAGCGAGCGGCCGTTCCTCATCGATCTTATGAAAGCTGCGGCCGAAGAAGGCGCGGACGTGATCTGTGCCTGTGACCTGGCGGGCCTTTTGCTGCCGCGCGAAGCCGGTGCCTTCGTGGCGGAGATCCTTGCGGAAGTGCCTGCCTTCGCGTCTTCCGTGACGCTGGCCGTGTCCTTCGCGGATACCCTGTCGCTTGCAAACGCCTGCATGATCGAAGCAGTCCGGGCCGGCGCCGGGGAGATCAAGACGGCCATTCACGCGACCGAGACCGCTTCGGCCGGGGATCTTGCAAGGATCCTTTCGCAGCGGGGAGAAGCCCTGGAAGCGGAAAGCGGCGTACGCGTCGTCGAGGCGAAACGGAGCGAAGAGCAGGCCTGGAGCCTTTTCCACGCGAAGAAGAGCGCAACGTCCCCGTTTGAAGACGGCGTTGCGGAAGCCGGCAGCGATACCTTCTCCATCCGGGATGATTTCGCCGCCATAAAGAAAGAGACCAGGCGCCTGGGGTATGATCTTTCGGAGGACGACGCGCTGTCGGTCTATGAGGCCTTCCGGCGCATCGCGTCCAAGAAGGAGAACGTTACAAGCCGCGAGATCGACGCGATCGTCGCTTCCGAGGCGATGCAGGTGCCTGCCGCCTACGAGATCGAAGATTTCATCATCAATTCCGGTCAGAGTTTCGGCGCGACCGCGCATATCAAACTGAGAAAACACGGCGAATTCCTGGAAGGCGTCGCGATCGGCGACGGACCGGTCGACGCGTCTATCCTGGCGATCGAGCGGATCATCGGGCGGCATTACGAACTGGATGACTTCCAGGTGCAGTCGGTGACCGAAGGACGCGAGGCGATGGGCGAGACCATCATCAAGCTCCGTTCCGAAGGACAGGTCTATTCCGGACGCGGGATCTCCACCGACATCGTCGGCTCGGCGGTCCGCGCCTACGTCAACGCCCTCAACAAGATCGTCTATGAGGAGGAGAACGCATGAGACTTTCCTTTTCCACCCGCGGCTGGCAGTCCCTTGCCTGGCCGGATCTTCTTGCGGTTGCCGAGGATATGCATTTTGCGGGCATCGAGCTCTACGACCTGCATAAGCGCGAAGACCTTACCGGCCGGAGCGGCGCCCTGAACCGCTATACCCGGGCGGCGTCCATGCGGGAGATGCGGGCAAAGGGCCTCGAGGTGCCGTGTCTTGATACCTCGCTCGACATCACGCTGGAGGAAGATCTTTCGAAGGTCCTCGAGACCGCCGCGGCGGCCGGGGAGATGCGCGTTCCGTATATCGTCGTCGACGCAGGCAAGGAAGGACCGGAAGAACTGGTCGCCCCGCGCCTTGCGGAGGTCCTTAAAGCCGCAAAGAAAGCGGGGACGGAAGTCCTCGTCAAAACGCGCGGCATCTATTCCGACACAGAAAAGCTCCGCGATCTTCTCGACGGGTTCGCGGACGATTCTCTCGGCGTGCTCTGGGATCTGCATCACCCGTATTATGACTGCAAGGAGACTCCGGATACAACGATCAAGAATCTCGGCGCGTATGTGAAACACGTGCATCTGCGCGACTGCCGGGAGACGGACGGAGCCAATACCATCATCGGGGAAGGCGACATGCCGATCCGGGATTTCATGCGAGCGCTTTCTTCGATCGACTACGACGGCTTTATTTCCCTGGAATGGAAACCGGAATGGATCGAGGACCTGCAGGATTACACTTTCATTTTCCCGCACTTCCTGAACTATATGAGCCGTTTCGAGGATACGCGGAAGAGCAAGCGGAAGCTGTACCTCAATCATGACGGGACGGGAGAGTACATCTGGGAGAAGTTCGAGCTTATCGATCTCACGTTCCCGCAGGTGCTGGACCGCGTCGTCGAGGAATTCCCGAACCAGTACGCGTTCCGGTATACGACGCTCGACTACACGCGGACCTACGAGGAATTCCGCGAGGACGTCGACACCTTCGCGCGCGGCCTGGTCTCGCTCGGCGTCCGGGCAGGCTCCAAGGTCGCGATCTGGGCGACGAACGTGCCCGCCTGGTACATTACTTTCTGGGCGGCCACGAAGATCGGCGCCGTGCTCGTTACGGTCAATACCGCCTACAAGATCCACGAAGCGGAATACCTGCTGCGCCAGTCGGACACCCATACGCTGGTCATGATCGAAAATGCGCTCGATTCAAATTACCGGGAGATCATAAACGAGCTTTGCCCGGAGATCAGGGATACGAAGCCCGGCGAGCCGATCCACTCGAAGAAGCTGCCGTTTCTGCGCAACGTCATCACGGCGGGCTTCCGGATGGACGGATGCCTTACGCTTGAGGAAGCCATGGAACGCGCGCCGATGGTGCCGAAGGAAGTGATCCGGAAAATGGCCGCTCGCGTCCGGCCCGGGGACGTGTGCAACATGCAGTATACCTCCGGCACGACGGGATTTCCGAAGGGCGTCATGCTCACGCACTATAACGTCGTCAACAACGGGAAATGCATCGGCGACCGCATGGGACTGTCCACGGCCGACCGCATGATGATCCAGGTCCCGATGTTCCACTGCTTCGGTATGGTGCTTTCCATGACGAGCTCCATGACGCACGGCGCGACGATGAGCCCGATGCCGTATTTCTCGGCAAAGGCGTCTTTGGCCTGCATCGACCAGGAGCGGATCACGTGCTTTAACGGCGTACCGACCATGTTCATCGCGATGTTCAACCATCCGAATTACCGGAAGACCGACTTCTCGCATATGCGCACCGGCATCATGGCCGGCGCCGGCTGCCCGCCGGAACTGATGCGCCGGGCGGCGCGGCTCGATGAAATGCATATGTACGGGATCGTCAGTGTCTACGGCGAGACCGAATCCTCGCCCGGCAGCACGATGTCCGCCTGGACAGATTCCGAATACGTGCGGACCGAGACCGTCGGCTACGCCTTCCCGAACGTCGAATGCAAGATCATTGACCCGGAGACCGGACTCGAAGTGCCGAACGGTGTGAACGGCGAGTTCTGTTCGCGCGGCTACAATACCATGAAGGGGTATTACAAGATGCCGGTCGCGACGGCGCAGACGGTCGACGAGGACGGCTGGCTCCATTCCGGCGATATCGCCTGCCGGGATGACGACGGGAATTTCAAGATCACCGGACGTCTCAAGGATATGATCATCCGGGGCGGCGAGAACATCTACCCGAAGGAGATCGAGGAATTCATCTATACGCATCCGGACGTCCAGGACGTGCAGGTGATCGCGGTGCCGGACGAAAAGTACGGCGAGGAGGCCATGGCCTGCATCATCCTCAAGGAAGGAAAGCACGTGACGGAGAAGGAGATGCGCGACTACATCGTCGCCAGGCTGGCCCGCCACAAGGTGCCGCGGTACATCGAGTTCACCGACGCCTTCCCGATGAATGCCGCCGGCAAGATCCTGAAATACAAGATGCGGGAAGAAGCGGTGAAAAAACTCGGGCTGGCGAAGATGTGACCGGGCGGCCGCACAGACGGCAAAAGGATATATTATCAAAAAGATTTGACAAAAATATTTTTTAGTGCTACGATAACGCGAAGTAAAGGCTGTGACGAAGACGGTCGGAACGGATGCGCACAGAGAAGCGGCGGGTGGTGAAAGCCGCAGGCGGAAGTTCCATAAGACCCATCCCTTCCGAGCCGGAGGTCCGAAAGGCTGAGCACCCAGTAGGCGCCTCCCGTGAAGCCGCGTCAGTGCAAAGGGATTGACGGATCCTGAAGGCGGCCGCAATGCGGCAATTTGAGTGGTACCGCGGGTAATATGCCCGTCTCAAAGGAAAACTTTGGGACGGGTTTTTTTATTCCGGGAACATCGCTCTTCGGATCATCACCGCCGCGGGAAGAAGCGGCCGGAGCCGAAAAAGGAGATTTACCATGGCAGCTGTTGATGAAAAGAATCTGATGGAAGTGGCGCAGCGTATCCGCGAGATGCGCGAGATCACGGGCTTCACCGTCGACGAGATGGCGGCGAAGACAGAGATCTCCCCGGCGCAGTACCGGGCCTACGAATCGGGCGGCGTGGACCTGCCCTTCACCTTCATCCATAAATGCGCGCTGACCTTCGGGGTCGGCATGAGCGACCTTCTCGAAGGACAGAGCGCGAGGCTTTCGTCCTATACGGTCTCCCGCAAGGGGCACCTCAACGATCTCATCACCGAGGACGGCATCGAGATCATGAACCTTGCGCCGATGTTCCGCAAGAAGATCGCCGAGCCCTACTGGGTCCGCTATGCTTACGACGAAGCCCTGCAGTCGCAGCCGATCCATACGACGCGCCATTCCGGCCAGGAGTTCGACTACGTCGTCGAAGGACGGCTCAAGGTCCGGATCGGGGACAACGTCGAATACCTTTCCGAAGGCGACAGCATTTTCTATAACAGTTCCGCGCCGCACGGCATGATCGCCGTCGACGGGCGGGACTGCACGTTCCTTGCGATCATCATGCCGGGCACCGCGGAGAAGGAGACGATCATCCGCAGCACGCTCATGAGCACGCAGTCGCCGGCCCGGAAGCTCGTCTGTGACGATTTCATCGAGACAGAAGAGGACGCGAACGGCCTGTGCACCGGGATCTGGTTCAAGAATGAAGACAGTTTCAATTTCGGTTTCGACGTGGTCGACGCGATCGCGCGGAAGGACCCGGAAAAGCTGGCCATGCTGCATATCTCGAAGACCGGTATCGAGAGACGCTTCACCTTCAAGGACATCAAGCGCGCCTCGAACCAGTGCGCGAACTACTTCCGCGCCCTCGGCATCCAGAAGGGCGACAAGGTCATGCTCGTGCTCAAGCGCCATTACCAGTTCTGGCACGCGATCATCGGGCTTCATAAGCTCGGCGCGATCGCGATCCCCGCGACGAGCCAGCTGCAGGCGCACGACTTCAAATACCGCTTCGATACCGGCAGCGTGAAAGCGATCGTCGCCACGACCGAGGACGACGTGCCGAACCAGGTCGACATGGTGGCGAACGAGTGCCCCGGCCTTGCGGTGAAGATCCTGGTCGGCGGAAGCCGTGAAGGCTGGCATGACTACGAGGAGGAGATCAACCAGTACAGCGCGCATTTCTACCGCTCGGCCGATACGCCCTGCGGAGACGACCCGATGGTCGCGTTCTTCAGTTCCGGTACGACCGGGTATCCGAAGATGGCGGTACACTCCTATAAGTACGCGCTCGGACATTACATCACGGCCAAGTACTGGCACGGCGTGAGCGACCAGGGCCTGCACCTTACGATCTCGGATACCGGCTGGGGCAAGGCGCTCTGGGGCAAGCTCTACGGGCAGTGGCTGTGCGAAGGCGCGGTCTTCGTCTACGATTTCGAGCGCTTCAACGCGGCGGATATCCTGCCGATGTTCGCGAAATACCATATCACGACGTTCTGCGCGCCGCCGACGATCCTCCGGATGCTGATCCGGGAGGACATCTCGCAGTACGACCTGTCCTCGGTCGTCCATATGACGACGGCGGGCGAAGCGCTGAACCCGGAGGTCTACCTCCAGTTCGAAAAGGCCACGGGCCTGCAGATCATGGAAGGCTTCGGCCAGACCGAGACGACGCTCTCCATCGGCAACCTCATCGGCGGCACGCATAAACTCGGGTCGATGGGCAAGCCTTCGCCGCTCTACGACGTGGATCTGCTCGACGAAGAGGGCAACCCGGTACCGGACGGCGAGCCGGGCGAGATCTGCATCCGCACCGGCGATAAGAAGATCCCGGGCCTCTTCCTCGGATACTACGGCAACGAAGAGGCGACGAAGGAGGTCTGGCACGACGGCTGGTACCACACCCGCGATCAGGCCTGGCGCGACGAGGACGGGTTCCTGTGGTATATCGGCCGTGTGGACGACGTCATCAAGTCCTCGGGCTACCGGATCGGACCGTTCGAGATCGAGAGCGTGATCATGGAGCTTCCGTACGTCCTGGAATGCGGCGTGTCGGCGGAACCGGATCCGATCCGCGGTCAGGTCGTCAAGGCGTCCATCGTGCTCGTCAAAGGCAAGGAGCCTTCGGAGGAACTCAAGAAGGAGATCCAGAACTACGTCAAGCAGAATACCGCTCCGTATAAATATCCGAGGATCGTGGTATTCCGGGATTCGCTTCCGAAGACGATCAGCGGAAAGATCCAGCGCAACAAGCTCTGATCAGGTATCTTTATGCATAAATTGCGCATAAAACAGCGAATTGCATGCGGCGCTTGTGGCAGATTCACGGTTTTGCGGTTGGGTATTTATCAATACGGGCGCTTGTGCTAAAATAACAGTTTAAGAATCGCATATTTGGCACAAATCACAAACATATGCCGGCACAGCCGGCTGATGGAGAAGACAGAATGGAACAGGAACAGGGCAAGATCCAGGAGATCGCGGGCCGTATCCGCGAGCTTCGCGAGCTGGAGAACATTTCCGTTGCGGAGATGGCTAAGACCGTGGATCTTTCGCCGGAGGATTACCTCGAATTCGAGTCCGGGAGGAAAGATCTGAACTTTACGTTTATCTACCGCTGCGCGAACGCGCTCCGTGTAAACGTAACGGACGTCATCGAAGGCTACAGCCCGGTACTGCGTTCCTATACCATGACGCGTGCCGGACGGGGGCAGAAGATCTCCCACGGCCACGGCATGACCTATTACAACCTGGCCTACGCGTTCCAGAACAGGATCGCGGAACCGCTCTATGTCCGCAGCGTCTATGACGAGGCGGCGCAGGACAGGCCGATCGAGTTGACGAGCCACGACGGGCAGGAATGCGATATCGTCATCGAGGGGAGCCTCAAGGTCCAGGTCGGCGAGCATACCGAGATCCTGGGACCCGGCGACAGCATGTACTATGATTCCGGCACGCCGCACGGCATGATCGCCGTAGGCGGAAAGGACTGCATTTTCTATGCGATCGTCCTCAATCCGGCCGGCGAGCCGATCCCGGAACTGACGCAGCAGCCGATTATCGAAGAGGAACGCCGTATCGAGACCGATGACAGCGAGCGGATCTGGCACGAATTCATCGACGTCGAGGAAAACGAAAAGGGAACGCCTCTTTCCATCAAATTCAAGAACATCGAGCATTTCAATTTCGCTTTCGACCTTGTGGACGCGCTGGCGCGCCGCGAGCCGGAGAAGCTCGCGATGCTCCATATCGCCGGCGACGGCACGGAGCGGCGCATCACGTTCGAGGACGTCCGGAAGGAATCTTCGCGCTGCGCGAACTATTTCAAGTCGCTCGGCATCAAAAAGGGCGACCGGGTCATGCTGATCCTGAAACGCCACTACCAGTTCTGGTATGCCGTGATCGGCCTCAATAAGCTCGGCGCGATCGCGATCCCCGCGACGAACCAGCTTCTCGACCACGACCTCGAATACCGTTTCCGCGCGGCCGGGATCACGACGGTCCTGTGCACGGCGGACGGCGACAGCGCGCATCAGGTGGAGCTTGCGCAGGAGAAATGCGGACTCATCCGGAACCTCCTCATCGTGAACGGCACCCGTGAAGGCTGGAGGAGCTTCGACGAGGAATACCCGCTGTACAGCTCCCGCTACCGCAGGACGGAGAACGCGCCGGGCGGCGACGACATCATGCTGATGTATTTCACGTCCGGGACTTCGGGCTATCCCAAGATCGCGGCGCACAGCTACAAGTATCCGCTCGGGCATTTCCATACGGCCAAGTACTGGCAGACGGTGGATCCCGAAGGACTGCATTTCACGATCTCCGACACCGGCTGGGCCAAGGCCACGTGGGGGAAACTCTACGGCCAGTGGCTGTGCGAGGGAGCGATCTTCGTTTACGATTTCGACCGGTTCGACGCCTCGAAGATCCTGCCGATGTTCGCAAAGCATCATATCACGACGTTCTGCGCGCCGCCGACGATGCTGCGCATGATGATCAAGCAGGACATCTCGAAATACGATTTCTCGTCGGTGAAGCATATGACGACGGCCGGGGAGGCGCTCAACCCCGAGGTCTACCGCCAGTTCGAGAAGGCGACGGGCCTCCGTATCATGGAGGGCTTCGGCCAGACCGAATCCGCCATGATCATCGGCAATATGGCTGGTGCGCCGCACAAGATCGGGTCGATGGGCAAGCCCGCGCCGATCTACGACGTGCAGCTGGTGGACGATAGCGGAAATCCTGTCCCTGTCGGCGAAGAGGGCGAGATCGTCATCAATATCAGAAACGGGCTGCCCTGCGGACTTGCGGTCTGCTATTACAATAACGAAGAGGAGACGCGCGCGACCTGGCGGGACGGCTGGTACCATACCGGCGACCTTGCGTGGAAGGACGAGGACGGTTTCTACTGGTACGTCGGACGGAAAGACGACGTCATCAAGTCCTCGGGCTACCGGATCGGACCGTTCGAGATCGAGAGCGTGCTCATGGAGCTTCCGTATGTTCTCGAGTGCGGCGTCTCCGCCGCGAAGGACGACGTCCGCGGACAGGTCGTCAAGGCGTCCATCGTGCTCGTGCCGGGCAAGGAACCGAGCGAGGAACTCGTAAAAGAGATCCAGAACTACGTCAAGCAGCATACCGCGCCGTATAAATATCCGCGGATCGTGGTCTTCAAGGACCATCTCCCGAAGACGGTCAGCGGCAAGATCATCCGTCATGAACTATAAGCGGCTGACGCTTCTTGCCGGGCATTACGGGAGCGGCAAGACGAATCTTGCGGTCAACATGGCGCTCGATCTCCGGAAAACAAGGGAGAGGGTGGCGCTTGCGGATCTCGATATCGTGAACCCCTACTTCCGGTCGAAAGACAGCGGCAGGGAGCTCATGGAAGCCGGCGTCCGTCTCATCGTTTCGGAATACGCGAATACGAACCTGGACATCCCGGCGCTGCCGCAGGAGATGTATGCGCTCATCGACGATCCTGGCCTTTCTGCCGTCATCGACGTGGGCGGGGACGACCGGGGCGCGCTCGCACTCGGACGGCTTTCCCCGGCGATCGCCGCGGAGAACGACTACGACATGTTCCTCGTGGTCAACCGGTTCCGGCCGCTGACGCGCAGCGCGGAAGACGTGCTGCAGGTGATGCGGGAGATCGAGGAGGCGGGGCACCTTGCCTTCACCGGCATCATCGACAACTCGAACCTCGGCGCGGAGACCTCTCCGGAGGACGTTCTCGGAAGCGCCGGGTTTGCGGAGGCGGTCGCGGAAAAGACCGGCCTTCCGCTCGTTCTTACATCCGTGGACGAGGCGCTGTATCCCGCGCTTGCGGAAAAGATCGAAAATCTGTTCCCCATGCACCTGCAGAAAAGACCGGTGTAAGGGAAGAATAGGAGGATATACAAAATGGCAAAGCTGACGTTCCGGACGGACGAATGCAAGGGCTGCGGCCTCTGCGTCCTGGCCTGTCCGAAAAAGATCCTGGCGATCGCGAAGGACACGATCAACAAGAAGGGGCATCATCCCGCGGAATGCGTCGACGAGGCGGCCTGCATCGCCTGCGCGTCCTGTGCGACGATGTGCCCGGACTGCATTATCCGGATCGAAAAGTGAGGTGAATGTTGTGGCGGAAAAAGTATTGATGAAAGGCAATGAGGCGATCGCGGAAGCCGCGATCCTTGCAGGCTGCCGGCATTATTTCGGTTATCCGATCACACCGCAGACGGAGATCGCCGCCTATATGGCGAAGCGCATGCCGAAGATCGGCGGCACTTTCCTGCAGGCGGAGAGCGAGATCGCCGCGATCAACATGGTCTACGGCGTCTCTTCCGCGGGCAAGCGGGTCATGACGTCTTCGTCCTCGCCGGGCATCTCGCTGAAAGGCGAAGGCATTTCCTATCTTGCGGGCGCGGATCTTCCCGCCCTTGTCGTGAACTGCCAGAGAGGCGGCCCGGGCCTGGGCGGCATCCAGCCGAGCCAGTCGGATTATTTCCAGGCGACGCGCGGCGGCGGACACGGCGATTACCACATGATCGTGCTGGCGCCGGATTCGGTCCAGGAAATGGCGCAGCTGACGATCAAAGGCTTTGAACTTGCGGACGAATACCGGATGACGAGCATGATCCTCGCGGACGGCACGATCGGCCAGATGATGGAACCCGTTTCCTTTGATTTCGAGATCAAGGAGGCGCCGGAAAAACCGTGGGCGACGACGGGCACCGGCATGAAGCGCCCGCATAACATTATCAACTCCCTGTACCTTAAGCCGGAGAAACTGGAAGAGACCAACATCGCCCGGTATGAGAAGTACGCTGTCGTCGAAGAAAAGGAAGCCCTGGCGGAAGAGTACATGATGGACGGGGCGGAGATCGTCCTTGCCGCTTTCGGCATCGCCGCGCGCGTCACGAAAAACGCGGTCAAGGCGGCCCGTGCCGAAGGCATCAAAGCGGGCCTTATCCGGCCGGTCACGCTCTGGCCGTTCCCGAAGGCTTATTTCGAGAAGGCGCTCGGCACGGCTAAAGAGATGATCAGCATCGAGCTCTCCATGGGCCAGATGATCGAAGACGTCCGCCTCGCCACGCAGTGCCGGATCCCGGTATCGCTCACGAAGCGCGTCGGCGGCATGATCCCGTCGGTGGAGGAAGTTCTTTGTGCCATCCGTAAGGCGGCGGAAAGGATCGGTGATTGATATGGTAGTATTCGACAGACCCCATGCGCTCCTTGACGTGCCGTTCCATTACTGCCCGGGCTGCACGCACGGCATCATCCACCGTCTTGTGGCGGAAGCGATCGACGAGCTCGGCATCGAAGGCCGCACGGTCGGCATCGCGCCGGTCGGCTGCTCGGTCATGGCTTACGATTATTTCGGCTGCGATATGATCGAGGCCGCGCACGGCCGCGCACCGGCGGTGGCGACCGGCGTCAAGCGCTCCGATCCGGATCATCTCATCGTCTTCACCTATCAGGGCGACGGCGATCTCGCGTCGATCGGCACGGCGGAGACCGTGCACGCGGCGGCGCGCAACGAGAACATCACGATCATTTTCATCAACAACGCGATCTACGGCATGACCGGCGGGCAGATGGCGCCGACGTCCCTTCCGGGACAGGTCACCCAGACCTCGCCCTACGGCCGTGACGTGAAGGCCTGCGGGTATCCCGTGAAGATCTGCGAGATGCTTTCGCAGCTGGAAGGGCCCGAATACCTTGCGCGTGTCGCGGTGAATACCGTCCCGCACGTCCGCGCGGCGAAGAAGGCCATCAAAAAGGCGTTCCAGAACCAGATCGACGGAAAGGGCTTTTCGCTCGTCGAGGTCATTTCCTCCTGCCCGACCAACTGGGGCATGACGCCGGAGAAAGCCCTTCAGTGGGTCGAAGAGGCCATGATCCCGTACTATCCGCTCGGCGTCTACAAGGACCGGAGCGCGGGGATCATCCCGGGTGCAAAGGAGGCGTAAGAAGATGACCAGAGAATACTTATTTGCGGGTTTCGGCGGACAGGGACTCCTCTTTTCCGGCAAAGTGCTCGCGTACAAGGGACTCCTTGAGGATAAGAACGTCAGCTGGCTTCCGTCCTACGGGCCGGAGATGCGCGGCGGCACGGCGAACTGCAGCGTCATCATTTCCGACGAACCGGTCGGAGCACCGATCATCGCGAACCCGGACGTCCTCGTCGCCATGAACCTTCCGTCGCTCGACAAGTACGAGAGCACGGTAAAGAGCGGCGGCACGATCTTCGTCGACAATTCCCTCATCGAGCGGAAGGTCATGCGGGACGACGTGTCGGTCTACTATATCCCGGCTACGCGTCTTGCGGGCGAGATCGGCGCGCCGACGCTGGCCAACATGATCCTTGTCGGGAAGCTCCTTTCGGTCTTTGACGAATACGATGAGGAGTATGTCGGCAAGGCGCTGGCGAAATGCGTATCCGCCCGGCATAAGGATCTCCTGGAGCTCAATAAAAAGGCGATGGAGACCGGCAGAGCGTATTAAAACGGATCGAAGCAGCACAGAGAAAAAACCGGGGGGCACGGCATGAAAGCCGTGTCCCTTTTTTGTGTCCTGCCGGGCGCAGACCCTTTTTTATGCACAGCGCACAAAAAGAAAACGGAAGGGCGGAAGATGCATGCAAAATAAAACAAAAAACAGCCGGACCGAGGTTGTCAAGAGAGCGCCTGTTTGATAAACTGTTTATAAATGGCGCACTGCGTGCTTTTTTGCATGCGCAAAAGCAGCAAGAAAATAAATTTGCAGGAGGCAGGGAGTTGAGAAAAACATTTCGCGGAGGGGTTCACCCCGACGACGCCAAAGCCCTGAGCCGGGATGCGGCGCTGCGCGAATACTTGCCGAAAGGGGAATGTGTCTATCCCCTTGCCCAGCACATCGGAAAACCGGCGAAAGCCGTCGTGAAGAAAAATGATCCGGTGCTGGTCGGCCAGGTGATCGCGGAGGCGGACGGATTCGTGTCTGCCAATATCATAGCGTCCTGTTCCGGAAAGGTGAAGGCGGTCGAGAAACGCAGGACCATTTCCGGCGCGATGCAGGAATGCATCGTCGTTGAAAATGACGGATTATTTACCGAAACGGAAGGCTTCGGCGAACGCAGGGATATATCGGCGGTCACGAAGGAAGAGATCCTCGGCGCGGTGAAGGCGGCCGGCATCATCGGCCTGGGCGGCGCGGGATTTCCGACGCACGTAAAGCTCGCGCCGAAGGATCCGGGCGCGATCCGCTACGTTATCGCGAACGGCGCGGAGTGCGAACCCTACCTGACCGGCAATGACCAGCTGATGCGCGCGGAAGCGGACGCGATCACGGAAGGCATGGAGATCGTGCTGAAGCTGTTCCCGGAAGCGAAAGGCGTCATTGCCATCGAGAAAAACAAACCCGAAGCGATCGCCGCGATGGAAGCGGCCTGCGCGGGAAAAGAAAACGTGAGCGTTCTCGCGCTGCCGACAAAATACCCGCAGGGCGGTGAGCGGAGCCTCATCGACGTCGTCGCCGGGAAAGATTTCCCGATCACGGCACTGCCGGCGGATGCCGGCTGCATCGTCGACAACGTCGGTACGATCTACGCGATCCAGCGCGCGGTCTGCTATGGCGAACCGCTCTTTAAGCACGTTCTCACCCTGACGGGCGAAGCGGTCGCAACGCCCGCGAACTTCATCGTCCGCGACGGCACGCTCGTAACCGAACTCATCGAGGAGTGCGGCGGCATCAAAGAAGGTCTGGAACTGAAGAAAGCACTGGCCGGCGGCCCGATGATGGGCTTTGCGCTGACCTCGCTCGAGGTCCCGGTCGTCAAGACGACCAACGGCATCACCCTCCTTCCGAACGACGCGGTGGCGGAAGCGGACGAAATGATGACCGCCTGCCTGCACTGCGGGCGCTGCACCACGGTCTGCCCGCAGGGCCTGCTTCCCCAGATCATGGCGGAAGCCGTGGATATGGGCGATTTTGAACGGTACGAGAAAAAGCTTTACGGCCTGGACTGCATCGCGTGCGGCTGCTGCACCTATGTCTGCCCGGCAAAGCGTCCGCTGACGCAGATCTTCAAGCACACGAAGGCCGAGATCATGGCAAAAAAGCGGGCTGCCGCGGGAGGTAAAAAATGAACCCTGCCCTGAATATTTCCGCAGGTCCGCACGTAAGAGACAGAAGATCGACGGCGTCCGTAATGCTCTGCGTGATCCTTGCCCTTATGCCGGCAACGATCGCGGGCGTATGGTTCCACGGCCTTAAGGCGCTGTACGTCGTACTCGCCTCCGTCATCACGTGCGTCCTTTCCGAGTTTGTTTTTGACGTTATCGTAAAGAAACCCAATACCATCCTGGACGGCAGCGCCGTGGTGACGGGCCTGCTCCTGGCCCTCAGCCTTTCGGCCTCCGTCCCGCTGTACATCCCGATCATCGGCGGTATCTTCGCGATCGTTGTCGTCAAGTGCTGCTTCGGCGGCCTCGGCAAGAACTTCGTGAACCCGGCGCTGGCGGCACGGTGCTTCCTGCTCATTTCCTTCGGGCGTGTGATGACCGTCTATGAAGTCGACGGCGTATCGGCCGCGACCCCGGTGGCGGACCTCCTTGCAGGCAAGTCGGTCGATATCATAAAGCTCCTTATCGGAAACAACTGCGGCGTCATCGGATCTTCGATCCTGGGACTTGCGCTCGGCGGCCTTTTCCTGTGGATCTTCGATATCATCCACGGCCAGATCTGCTTCTCCGTCATCATTGCCTTCCTGCTTTTTGTGGGGCTGTTCGGCGGACAGGGCTTTGATCCCGGTTTCCTTGCCGCGAACCTCTTCGGCGGCGGCGTGATCATGGGCGCCTTCTTCATGGCGACGGATTATACGACGTCTCCGGTGAGCAGACTGGGCCAGACGATCTACGGTGTGCTGATCGGTGTGCTGGGCGGTGTTTTCCGTCTGTTCGGAACCTCGGCCGATTCCTTCAGCTATTCCGTTATTATCGCGAACCTCTTCACACCGCTGATCGACATGTACATTCTTCCTAAGCCGTTCGCTTACCGGAAGAGTGCCATCGCCGCGATGAACGGCGTAGAAAAGAAACCGCTTCTTAAGCGGATCCCGAAGCCCGTCGTCGTGCTAACGGTGATCACGCTCCTTGCGGGCCTTGCGCTGAGCGGCGTCTATTCCATGACGAAGGACTCCATCGAAGCGCAGGAGAAGGCTGCCGCCACTGCCGCTTACAAGGCGGTCTGTCCGGATGCGGAGACCTTTGAGGAGACGGAAGATGTGAAGGCGGCGATCGAAGCTCTGGCCGGCGGCGTGTACGGCTCGTCCTTCGGGCGCTGCTACATCAACGAAGCCTATGAGGCGAAGGACGCGTCCGGCAATACCGCCGGCTACGTCGTGAACGTCACGACGGCGGACGGCAATGACGAGAACATCAGCCTTGCGGTCGGCGTCAAAGCGGACGGCACCGTGAACTGCATTTCCTTTACGGAGCTCAACGAAACGCCGGGTATGGGCATGCGATGCGGCGAACCGGAGTTCATGAGCCACTTCGAAAACAAGGCGGTGAAGGAATTCAAGCTGCTGAAGGGCGGCGGAGCCTCTGCCGATGACGAGATCGACGCGATCTCCGGCGCGACCGTCACGTCCAGCGCGGTCGTCAATGCCGTGAACGCGGGCCTTGATTTCATTCATTCCGTGATGATGGAGGGCTGAGAAGATGAAACCATCTGTAGAACGTCTGTATAACGGCATCATCAAGGAAAACCCGACTTTTATCCTGCTTCTCGGAATGTGCCCGACGCTTGCGGTCTCGACCCGCGCGATGAACGGTATCGGGATGGGCCTTTCCACGACGGCTGTCCTGATCCTTTCGAATCTTGTGATCTCCCTGCTCCGCAAGGTGATCCCGGATGAGGTCAGGCTTCCTTCCTATATCGTGATCGTTGCTTCGCTCGTCACGGTTACGGAACTTCTGATCAAAGGGTATCTTCCGAGCGTTTATGAAGCGCTGGGCATCTATATCCCGCTGATCGTCGTCAACTGCATCATCCTCGGCCGCGCGGAAGCCTACGCAAACAAGAATACGCCGTGGCTTTCGGTCATGGACGGCATCGGCATGGGGCTCGGCTTTACGATCGCGCTCACGCTCGCCGGTCTTGTCCGCGAGCTGCTCGGCAACGGCACGGTCTTTGAACTGCGCGTCCTGCCGGAGAGCGTGGAGCCGATGGGTATTTTCGTACAGCCGCCGGGAGCGTTCCTCGTGATCGCGCTGTTCATCGCGATCATGAACGCGATCGGCATCAAGACGCGGCAGAAGCAGCTCGTCGAAGGCGGTCTGTGCGACGGCAACTGCGCTGCCTGCCATGCGTCCTGTGAATCGCTGAAAGGAGGAGAGGAGAAATGAAGACCCTGATCATGATCATGCTGGCCGGCGCCCTCATCAACAACGTCGTCCTCAATCAGTTCCTCGGCATCTGCTCCTTCCTCGGCGTTTCAAGCCGGATCAAGGCTTCTGCTTCGCTCGGCGGCGCGGTCATCTTCGTTATGACGATCGCTTCCGCGGTGGCGAGCCTGCTTTATGATCTTCTGCTGAAGCCGTACGGGCTTGACTATATGAAGACCATCGTCTTCATCCTGGTCATTGCCGCGCTGGTGCAGATCGTGGAAATGTTCCTGAAGAAAACGTCGCCGGCGATCTATAAAGCGCTCGGCATCTACCTTCCGCTGATCACGACCAACTGCGCCGTGCTCGGCGTGGCGCTGACGAACGTCCAGAACGAGTATAACTTCATCCAGAGCGTTGTGGCCGGCTTTGGCACGGCGGTCGGCTATACCATCGCCATTGTGCTCCTTGCCAGCATCCGCACCAGGATCCGCGAAGCGGATCTGCCGCGGCCGCTCCGCGGCGCGCCGATCGTCCTGATCGCTGCCGCGCTGATGTCGATCGCTTTCATGGGCTTTTCGCATATCGCGTTCTGACGGGAGGTGTACATGAACATTATTCTGATCACAACGATCTCTATCACGATCATCGGCCTTCTCGTCGGTGCCGGCCTCGTCTACGTGGGAAAGAAATTCCATGTGGACGTGGACGAGCGTGAGTCGGCCGTACGGGAAGTGCTGCCGGGCAATAACTGCGGCGCCTGCGGCTATGCGGGATGCGACGCCATGGCGGCGGCTATCGCGAAGGGCGAAGCGCAGGCAAACGGCTGCCCCGTGGGCGGTAAGCCCGTTGCGGAAAAAATCGCGGCGATCATGGGCACCGAAGCCGGTGAAGTCATCCGGAAGACCGCTTTCGTAAAGTGCAAAGGGAGCTGCGAGTACACGCAGAACCAGGCTTCCTATGTCGGCGTACAGGATTGCCGCAGCGCGGTCCTAGGCGGTCTCACTTTCACGTCCTGCGATTTCGGCTGCCTCGGCCTCGGCTCATGCGTATCCGTCTGCCCGCAGGGCGCGATCAAGATCACAGACGGCGTTGCCTTTGTAGACAGGGAAAAATGCGTTGCCTGCGGTCTGTGCGTGAAAGCCTGCCCGAAGGGACTGATCGAACTGATCCCGTACGAGAATCACGTTGCCGTGCAGTGCTCGAACAAAGACAGAGGTCCGCAGGTGAAGAAGGTCTGCGCAGCCGGCTGTATCGGCTGCATGCTCTGCACGAAGCAGTGTGAATCCGACGCGATCCATGTAGACGCGAATCTCGCGCACATCGATTACGAGAAGTGCACACAGTGCGGTAAATGCGCGGAGAAATGCCCGGTGAAGGTCATTACGTCATAAAGACCGGATACTGCGCGGCAAAGAACACGGCGTACTGAGAAGAAACGCCGGCAGTAATAAGACACGACCGAACAATCGGAAGGAGTCAAAATGACAAAAAAACAGATCATTGCCGGTTTTCTGGCGGCCATTCTCGGCGGATTAGCGATCATCGGCCTGTCATTCCTCCTGAAGGACAGGACCCTGGATTACCATAAGATCGAACGCCTGGAAGCATGGGAACTGACACGCGGCAACATCGAGTATCTCGACGTTGCGGCGCCGGCTGCCACAAGCAAGGACGGCACGGTGAACGCGAAGGACTGGGAACAGGTCTATCCCTACATCGTCGCGACCATGGGCGCCAACAGCCAGAACAGTTATGTGACAAGTTATCTGGAGCAGGATCCGTATCTGGTCAATATCTATGAAGGATACGGGTTTGCAAAGGACTACGGCAGCGCCCGCGGCCACGAATATACGCTTGAGGACGTCAACGCGACGGCGCGGCCGCATCCGAAGGCGAACTGCCTGACCTGCAAGACGCCGAACTTCACGAAGCTCGTCAACGACCAGGGCGTCGGCGTATATTCCATGCCGTTCGAGGAAGTCAACGCACTCATGGAAGAGAACATCAGCTGCTACAACTGCCACGGCAACGACGCGGGCAGCGGCGGCAAGATCGTGATCACGCATTCCTACGTGCAAAAGGCGCTGGGCGACAATGCGGAGAAGATCAACGCGGGGACCCTGTCCTGCGGACAGTGCCATATCGAGTATTATTTCACGCCGTCCGATTCCGAGACCATGATGCCGTATCACAGCGTCGAGGAAATGACGCCGGAAGCGATCCTGGCTTATTACGACAGCATGGATTTTGCCGACTGGACGCAGGAAAGCACGGGCGCACGGCTCCTCAAGGCGCAGCACCCGGAAATGGAGACCTACCTTTCCGGCAAGCACGCGGCATTCCTCAACTGCGCGGACTGCCATATGCCGATGGAACAGGCAGAGGACGGGACCGTCTATCACAGCCACCTTCTGGTGAGCCCGCTCGAGAACGAGACGCTTCTTGCGACCTGCGCGAAGTGCCATCAGGATACCGACATGGTACAGTTCGTACACCGTCTGCAGGACCGCGTGACGGCACGCGAGACGGAAGTCGGCAACGCGCTGGCCGCCTTTAACGACGCGCTGGCGGAAGCGGTGGCGAAGGGCGAAATGAGCGAAGACGAACTCAATGCCGTACGGAAGGTCTACCGCGAGGCGCAGTGGTTCTTCGATT
Organism: Lachnospiraceae bacterium; assembly: GCA_017420605.1. Lineage (GTDB taxonomy): Bacteria > Bacillota > Clostridia > Lachnospirales > Lachnospiraceae > Chordicoccus. Next base: position 25,748 of record JAFOIS010000190.1, read on the forward strand.
TCTGCTACGTCGAGAATGCGGAAGGCGCCCACAACTCCGAACTGGCGTTCCACTGCCTGGACGTTTCGGAGGAGAAGATCACGGAAGGCATGGGCCTCCTCGGCGCGTAATACTTTTACAGCAGGAAATCTTTTGGCACGGCAAAGATCCGACGGGTCTTTGTCGTGCGTTCGTAAAAGAGAGCTTTTATGGATAAAGCAAAAAAAATCTGGAAATTTTTCACTTCCATGCAGTTTGCCGTGATCCTTCTCGGCATCCTGGCGGCGGCTTGCGCGGCCAGTTCCTTCGTGACGCAGGGACAGACGTATGCGTGGTATGCGTCGCGTTATTCCGAACGGAAGGCCGCGCTCATCATGACGCTGCAGCTGGACGACGCGTACCACAGCTGGTGGTTCATGGCGATCAGCATTTTCCTGTGCCTCAATCTGCTTACCTGCAACGTGATCCGGCTGAAAAGCCTCGTCAGCCGGTTCAGGGCGTTTGCGGAAATGCCCGGCCCGGGACGGAAGGGCGACGTATCCGCCGCGGCCGGTACGGATCCGCGTGAAGCGTTCGGAAAGCTCGGAATGCGGAGGGTCCGGAGCGGGAAAGGAGAAGACGGGAAAGAGATCCTCTACGCCGCAAGACGGCGGGCCGGGATCTTCGGCGCGTGGGTCTGCCATCTCGGGATCCTGCTTCTTATCCTCGGCTTCTCTCTCGGGCAATATATGCATAAGGAATATACGGCCTACGGTGTTCCCGGGCAGACAAGGCTCATCGGAGATACCGGCTATGCCGTGACGATCGACGATTTCCGGATCGGCCTCAGGAAAGATGAGACCGTCGAGCAGTATACGGCGGATATCACGGTACGCAACGTAGCGGTTTCCGGAAACGGAGAGGCGGCGTCCGCGTCCGTCAGCGTCAACCATCCGGCGACACTTTTCGGCATGAAATTCTATCAGAATTCCACCGGCTGGGCGGCGAAGCTGACGGTCCTCAAGGACGGAACGAAAACGCAGGAGGAAGTGGTCTGCGCGGGCGACTACCTCACCGTGGCCGATAAACCGGATCTTGTGATCATGCTCACGGCCTTCTACCCGGACTATATCTTCCTGGACGGCCAGGGGCCGGCGACCGCGTCTTCGTCTCTGCGAAACCCGGGCTACCTCTATACGGTCTACTATAAAGGCGAGGTCCTCGGAATGAACGTCCTCACAGGGGACGACTATCTTACGATCGACGAATATACCGTCCTGTTTTCCGAGCCGCAGAACTATACGCTGCTCCAGATCAAGCAGGACCGTTTCCAGATGCTGGCGCTTCTCGGCGGCATCGTCGTGCTTCTGGGACTCTTCCTTTCATTCTATTTCCAGCCGGAACGCGTCTGGGCCGTCAGGGAGGATGGAGAAGACTGGACTGTGTACGGAGAGAGCCGGAAAGGCGGCGTGCTGTTCCGGGAACGCTTTGCGGAGGTGTTCGGAAAAGGCGCGGATACAGAAAGCTCCGTGCCGGAAGAAAGAAAAGAAGCTTCCGGCCGGGATCAGGATACGAAGTGAGATTTGCGGAAAGGAGTTTTTATGCTGCAGATCGAAAATGTTTTGTTCACCATCGTCATGCTTCTCTACTTTGCTTCGATGATCCTGTACTTCGTTTACATCGCGGCAAAAAAGGAGCAGATCTCGACCGCTGCCCTGATCCTGCAGGCGGCGGGCCTTGTCTTTCACACCGCGGCGCTCGTGCTGCGGGGGATCGGCGCCGGCCGGCTGCCCCTTACCAACCAGTATGAGTTCGCGACGAGCTTCGCCTGGGGACTCTGCCTTGTAAGCCTTATCTTCATTCTGCGGTACCGTTTCCGCATTCTCGGGGCCTTTGCCTCTCCGGTAACGTTCCTTATCATCGGCTACGCCGCCATGCAGTCGAAGGACGTCCATGATCTGATGCCGGCGCTGCAGAGCAACTGGCTCGGCTTCCATGTAGCGACCGCGATCATCGCCTACGGGGCGTTCGGCGTATCGTTCGTTCTGTCGGTCATTTTCCTTTTGCGGGATAAGATGAAAGAGAGCGGTTTCCTCGACCAGCATATCCCGAGCAGGGAAAAACTGGACGCCATCAGCTACCGGAGCGTTTCCCTCGGTATCCTGTTCCTTTCGTTCTGCATGATCACCGGCGCGATCTGGGCGGAGAGAGCCTGGGGCAGCTACTGGTCCTGGGATCCGAAGGAGACATGGTCGCTCGTTACGTGGATCGTCTACGCGATCTACCTGCATCTTCGCATACGGCGCGGATGGAAGGGAAAATCGGCCGCGATTTTCGCGACCGTCGGGTTCATCTGCGTGATCTTTACGTACATCGGCGTCAATACGTTCCTGCCGGGCGTGCACAGCTACAAGTAAAATTCAGTGCTGTTCAGTGAGAGTATCTCTGATAGAGGTCCGGATTCCGGTAAAGTACGGAATCCGGATCGTTTTCGCACGGCTCGGCGAGCCGGGGCTTTGCGATCGCGCAGGATGCCCGTTCGATAAAGACGGGGCGGAGCAGGCTCATGCTCACCGGTACGTGGTCGGTCATCGCCTGCAGCGTATAGCAGGCGCTTTTGCCGAGTTCGACGCGGTTCTGGCGGATCGTGGTGAGCGGCGGATCGAGTTTTTCCGCAATCGGAAGATCGTCGAAACCGATCACGCTGACGTCTTCCGGCACGGAATAGCCGAGCGCATGGCAGCAGTCGATGACGCCTTTGGCGATGAGGTCGTTGCCGCAGAGAATCGCGGTCGCGCCGCGGGACAGGAAACCGGGCACATGATGCCTTGCGGCGTCCGCGACGAAGTAGCCGTAGACGGCAAGCTGCGGATCGATGCGGAGTCCGTGGCCCGCCATGCTGTGCAGGTAAGCGGCCATCCGTCTGTCGGAGATCATAGAGCCCGCGGACCCGTCGAGAAAGGCGATCTTCTCATGCCGCAGGGCGGCAAGATGGGAGACGGCCATATCGAAACCTTCGTCGGAATCCGTGCCGACATAGCCGATCATAGGATTGATCGGTACGGAATTATCCAGAAGCACTGTTGGGACGGGAGAAGAGCGGAGCTGTTCGATCCACGGATCGGACAGGGAGAAACCGATGAGAAACGCGCCGGTGCACTGATTCTGAAGCATCACGCTTTCATAACGGTGTTCCTGCTGAAACTGCGGCGTGACCGGGATGACCGTAACGCCCCAGCCCTGGCGGCGGGCAGCCTTGCGGAAGCCGAGCACGATCCCGTAACCGAAAGAATCCTCCGCTTCATAATCCATGTTCTCTATGAAGACGGCGAGCGTTCTGTGCTCCGCCTTTTTTGTCCGGCCGTTTTCATAGCCCAGCTCGACGGCGGTCTCCAGGATGCGGTGCCGGAGCGTTTCGCTGATATCCATACCGCCGTTCAGTCCTTTCGAAACCGTGCCGATCGAGATTCCCAGTTTTTCGGCAATGTCCCTGATCGTTGCCATGCGATCATCTCCTTTTGCGTATAAATTATAGGATGTTTTTTTCTATTTTCAAGGTGTTTACGAAAAAATACGAAAATAATTTTCCGGAGAGATATAATGTACGGACGGAAGAAGCCATGATCCGATGAAAATTGTTAAGATTTCGTATAATATCATAAAAAGAAACGGAAGGTATTGACATTCGAAACGGCATGCGCTATGTTAAATAACGGAATACGAAAGTTTGCGAAAAATATCGCAGACACACATAGAAGGAGGAAACTATGAAAAAGAAAGTTTTAGCTGCTCTTTTGGCAGGCATCCTCGCAGCGGTCATGCTGATGGGATGCGGCGGCGCCGCCCAGAGCTCGGCTGCGCCGGCTTCGGAAGAAGCGAAGTCTGAAGAAGCCGCTCCGGCGTCTTCGGAAGAAGCCGCTCCGGCATCTTCGGAAGAAGCTGCTCCGGCGGAAGAACCGGTCGGCAACGACACCATCAAGATCTGGGTCGCCGACAACATCGTCGATTTCACGAAGGAAAAGGCTGAAGGCTTCATGGCCGAACATCCGGAACTCGGTTCCTTTGAGATCCTTGTCCAGGCTGTCGGCGAAGGCGACGCGGCCGGCAATATGATCACGGACGTCGAAGCGGGCGCCGATATCTACGGCTTCGCGCAGGACCAGATCGCACGTCTTGTTGCTGCGGGCGCTCTCGAAGAAGTTGCTCCGGAGAACATCGATGCGGTCAAGGCGCAGAACGACGCTGGCGCTGTGGGCGCTGCGACGGTCGGCGGCACGCTGTATGCGTATCCGATCACTTCCGATAACGGCTATTTCCTGTACTACGACAAGAGCGTCGTCACGGATCCGTCGAGCCTTGAGAAGGTTCTTGCGGACTGCGAAGCGGCAGGCAAGAACTTCTACATGGAGATCAACTCCGGCTGGTACCAGACCGCGTTCTTCTTCGGGACCGGCTGCGCACTGACCTATGAGACGGACGATGCCGGCAACTTCACGGCCTGCAACGCCTCCTATGCTTCGGATGCCGGCCTTGTTGCCCTGAAGGAAATGATCGAGCTCAATGCCTCCCCGGCGTTCCAGAATGGTTCTTCCGCGGGCCAGGCGACCGATTACGCGGCGCTGGTCGACGGTACATGGGATGCTGAGGCTGTCAAGGAAGCCCTCGGTGAGAACTATGCCTGCGCCAAGCTTCCGAGCTTTGAAGGTGCTGACGGCAAGACCTATCAGCTCAGCGGCTTCGGCGGCTTCAAACTTCTCGGCGTAAAGCCGCAGACCGATGAAGCGAAGCTTGCTGCCTGCGACGCGCTCGCCGCTTACCTTGCCGGCGAAGAAGTCCAGCTTGCACGTTACGACGCTGTCGGCTGGGGTCCGTCGAACCTCAACGCGCAGAAGAGCGATGCCGTTCAGGCCGACGAGGCGCTGTCCGCGCTTGCTGAACAGCTTGCCTTCACGATCCCGCAGGGTCAGTATCCGGGCGACTACTGGACGCTGGCGACCGGCCTCGGCGATGATATCCGCCAGGGCAACCTGACGCCGGATTCGAGCGACGACGACCTTATGGCCGCGCTGCAGAAGTTCCAGGATACCTGCATGTCCTATGTAGGCTAATTAAAAATCGGGTCGGGCCGGCATATTGCCGGCCCGATTTGCAGTTTTTTGACCTGTTTTGCTTAAGGAGGAAGGAAAACGATGGCAAAAGCGGATACGCCCGGAAAGATCCTGGGACGCGCACTGGTGAAGGGGGACTGGAAGACAAAGGTCTCATTCCTGATCACCGGTTTCGGTCAGCTTGCGCGCGGACAGATCGTTAAGGGGCTCGGTTATCTTGCGGTGGAAGCAGCGTTCATCTGGTACCTTGTCAGCTTCGGCGCAAAGTATCTTGCAAAAATGGGAACACTCGGAACGGAAGTCACTCGCAAAGTCAACCGTGTCACGGTCTACGGCGACAACAGCTTCCTGATCCTTTTGTTCGGGATCCTGACGATCATACTGATCGCCGGATTCATCGTGATGTGGTATCTCAACATCAAGGAAAACGTAAAGGAAGAAGAGACGCTCCGCGCGGGCGGGACGCTCGATTCCAACGGAAAGGTCCTGCACTCGCTGCTGGATGAAAACTTCCATAAGACCCTGTTGGCGCTGCCTCTTACCGGCATTTTCGTCTTCATGGTTCTGCCGATCGTGTTCATGATCTGCATTGCCTTCACAAATTACGATAAGACACACCAGCCGCCTACGAATCTCTTCACCTGGGTCGGGCTGGAGAACTTCAAAAACCTGTTATCGTTCAGCAGCGGCGGTATCGGCAAAACGTTCTTCGCGGTCCTGGCATGGACGCTCGTGTGGGCATTCTTCGCGACCTTCATCGACTACTTCCTCGGCCTTCTGGTCGCGCTTCTCATCAACAAGAAGGGTATCAAGCTGAAGAAACTGTGGAGAACGATCCTCGTCATTACGATCGCCGTTCCGCAGTTCGTATCGCTCCTTTACATCTACAAGATGTTCACGAACGACGGTATCGTAAACGTGTATCTGATGAAATGGGGACTGATCTCGGCGCCGATCCAGTTCTGGGTCAAGCCGATGCTCGCACGGATCACGATCATCGTGGTCAATATCTGGATCGGTATTCCGTACATGATGCTGATCGCGACCGGGCTTCTCATGAATATCCCGGAATCGCTCTATGAATCCGCGAAGATCGACGGCGCATCGCCCTTCCAGATGTTCAAGAG
>JAFOIS010000191.1 GCA_017420605.1 Lachnospiraceae bacterium
GCGGCAACGAGCGAAGGCTCCGTGATGAAGATCACACGGACATGTTTCACTTCCGGAAGCTCCCGGTATTTCCGGATATACGTCGCGCCGACGTAGGAAAACCGGATGCCGGCGCGTACGACCTTCTTCGAGACACGGACCTGTTCCTCGTTGCTCTCCGACGAGACACGGGCCATGTAGCCGGCCGGGAAGACGTGGTAGCGGACGAAGTTCATGTTCCGGATCGTCCGGAAAGCAGCTTCGGAATCGGAGTCCTCGCGCAGATCGTCCGTAACGAGGTATACGATCTTCGCGAAGTCTGTGTCGCCCGTGATCTCCGGAAGATCAGGCCCGTAAACATAGACTTCGTCCCGGTCGAACAGGGGCGCGGTCGTCGCGCACAGGTACCCGACCGAGGCGTGTCCCCGCCCGCCGAGTTCGAACGCCGCGTCGCGCAGAAGGATAAGCTCGCTCACGCCCCGGTCTTTCCAGATTCGCTCTCTGTCGTACGGGAAAATGCGCGGCTCATACTGCGCAAGGAGCGCTTCCGTATCGGAAATGATGCCGTCGTAAAGTTTCATGCAATACCCACTAGAAATTGATATCTTCTTTCTTCCGGTCAAAGATCTTGTTGACGCATTTGTATGCCCAGGCCATCAGCTTCTGGTCAAGGTTCCAGAAATAGACGACGAAAAGAACGCCGACCGTAATGAAAAGGATCTTGATGATCTTCCATAAGATCTTCAGAAGTTTATCCATAGAGATTTCCTTTCGTTAGCCGTGCGCCAAAGAAGGTCAGGCCTTCTTCGCAAGGCCCTTCTGACGCGCGAACTCCGCGGCGCCGAGGGCCCCCATCAGCTGCGGGTCGACCGAAAGTTCGACGACCTTCAGCTTCAGTACCTGTTCGATCGCGGCCTTGAGGCCTTCGTTCTTCGCGCAGCCGCCGGAGAGCGTGATGGAATCCGTGGCGCCGGCCTTCTTGGCCATGACGAAGCAGCGCTTGGCGACCGCCATCTGGATGCCGGCCGCGATCTCGTCCATCGGCTTGCCTTCGCCGACGAGCGTAATGACTTCGGATTCCGCGAAGACGGTGCACTGTGCGGTGATCGGGATGACGTTCTTCGCGGTGAGCGAGAGCTTCGAGAATTCCGGCAGCGTCATTTCAAAGGAACGTGCCATGGCTTCGTAGAAGCGGCCCGTGCCGGCGGCGCATTTGTCGTTCATGGCAAAGTTCTTGACCGTACCGTCGGTATCGATCGCGATACCCTTGACGTCCTGGCCGCCGATATCGATGATCGCCTTGACGGACGGGTTCGTGACGTGCACGCCCATCGCGTGGCAGGAGATCTCGGAAATGTTTTCGTCTGCGAAGGCGACTTTGTTGCGGCCGTAGCCGGTACCGATGAGGTAGGCAAGATCCCGCTCGCTCTTAAGGCCGGGGACCTGGGAGATGACTTCCGCCATTGCCAGTCTTGCGGATTCTTCCGCGTTGATCTTGCTCTTCATGGTCGTATTCGCGACCATTTTGCCGTTTTCATCCAGGATCACAGCTTTTGTATAGGTAGAGCCTACGTCGCAGCCGCCAAAGTATTTCATAATAGTTTATCCTCCTATAATTGATCTATTGCTTTACCATGTGGTATCGTCTTCGAAATCCACCAGGGACGGATCGACCGGTTCGGCGCGCATCACGGTGCGCATGAACTCGTTCGCCGCCGCGCGCATATCCTTGCGGGAGACCGTCCGCGGGTCCATGAGGTCGTGCGTGACCCACAGAAGCTTGATGCCGCGTTCCCTTGCCTGGTCCTCGAAAAGGCCCTGTACGGTCGCCATGTTCTTGCAGGCGACGTGCTGGTACATGAGGACGAAGTCCACATGCCAGGCTTCGCACTGCCGCCACAGCTCGGTGACGACGTGGTCGTAGCCGCCGTTCGTGTGGCGCCGCATGACCATGCGCTCGTAGAGGCGGGAAAGGTCGCGGAGCGCTTCCTCCGGGTCCTCGGTCTCAAGCGGCTTCGTGAAGTTCAGGGATTCCATTTCGACGAGGATGTCGACGCCCCAGCAGTTGGCGAACCAGTTCGAGAAGTTCGCGTAGTAGTGCGCCGGGATCGACCAGACGATCGCACGGTACTTCATCTTGCCGCGCCACGCCTCTTCCTTGCGCTCGTAGGCCTTCATCATCATTTTGTCGACCTTTTTGAAAGTCTGGATGATGCGCGGGTCGAGACCGCCGTCCATCTCGTAGTTCCACTTGCGGAACAGCTCGTAGCACGGGCCGATGAGCTGCGGATACGGGGTCTGGTTGACTTCCCATTTCTGGAGTTCGTACTTTGTCTCCTCGTTGAAGCGCTTCATGGCCGTGAAGTACGCTTCCCAGTTCCATTTCGCGCCGGTGTGTTCTTCGATGAACCTGATGCAGCCCTTGACGTCCTTGACCGCCGCGTCCATGAGGGTCTCGTCTTCGTAGCGGACCGGGAACGCGAGGTGGTAGATCGGCAGGTCTTTGAACCGCCGGTCGACGTAGGAGGAAGCCATGACGGAGCCGTCGCAGGGCATGGAACTGGAAATGAAGCACGCGCCCATGTGCGGCAGCGCGTCTATGACGACCGAACCGCATTCCGAGGTCGGCACGGGGCAGGTATCGGCCGGAAGGCCGTACGCTTCGACGGCGTCGATGTACGGCATGCAGGCGAGCTGGTCGATCTCGGAAAGCAGGAAGACCGGCATCAGCTGGTACGGGATCCCGATAAGGTCCGGGAAGCCGGCCATGATCTGCGACATCGTCATTTCGTCGAACAGGACGACTTTCTTCGAAAGATCGACGCTGTTGCCGACCTTCTTGTCCGCCTTCATGAGCAGGACGAGGTTCTCGGCCACGTAGTGGAAGATCGCGTAGATGAGCTCGTGATGCATCCTGAGCGCCGTGCCGCGCAGGCCCTGCGTGTTTTTATCCATGAAGGAATGGCAGCAGAAATAGGAGATCATCCAGCGGTAATGCACCGCGCCCATGAGCGCCGGGACGAGGTCCTTGCTGAAGGTCGCAAGAAGCATGCCCCACATGCGCGCCCATTCGTAAAAGTCGACGCCGGTGTCCTTAATGCCGCGCCATTCGCGGCGGACGGTCGCCATCTTGCCGTTCGCGTAGAGTTTGCCGAGCTGTTTTTCGCCGTTCTTCAGGAAGTCGAGGAATTCCTCCTTCGACATGTTTTTGAGAAGGCCGGCTTCGTAGGACGCGCGCTTTCCGAAGCGCTTCCAGTCATCTATGAGGCCCTTGCCGTAGGCCTTCCAGTCGGTCTCTTTGAGGAGGGAGGCGACGATGCCCCCGATCTCCTTCATGTTTTCGCCCTGGGCTTTCCAGTCGATCTGATCCTTCATGCGGAAGAATTTCGGGTCAATATATTTCATTGCCTTATGCCTCCTTCTGCTTCTGAATGCGCTTGATCTCGAGCGCCTCCACAAAGGCCTGGAACCGGGTGCGGAGCTGGCCGGAGGAGCGGACGGCGTACGAGCGGTCGACGGACAGTGTCGGCCAGCCGTATTCCTCCGTGAGGATGTGGCTGGCAAGCGGCCGCTCGAACGCCCAGAAGTCGCAGTACTTCATCGCTTCGTAGATGATGCCGTCCGCCTTGTATTCCCGGGCGATCCGGTCCACTGTCGTGCGGCGCTGGGCGACCTTGTAGTCGGCCATGTAGCGGGGGCATTCGCTGGTCTTCATGTAATGGCGCGCGATCTGGATGACGACGTCTTCCGTATCGTTGAGTTCAATGACTTCGCGGCCGGGGATGGAGCCGTAGCAGAAGCGGTCCGCGACGACGAAGGCGCCGTTCTCTTCCAGAAGCTTTGTGAAGCCGAGGTCGTCGATCTCGGAGCCGACGACGGCGACGCGGGCGCGGTACCAGGGTTTCGGATCGAGCGCGCGCTTTTTGATCTCTTCGAGCGTTTCCCTGAGGTACGGCAGGATCTTCGCCGTCGGGCAGCAGTAGGAGACCAGGCACAGGACGTGATACTCATAGCCGGTAACGGGCGGGTTGTCGAGTTTGCGCATGTCGCCGATCTCCGTCATGATCCGGCACATCTCATTGTGCTCTTCAACGGCCTTCCGGATCGCTTCGTCGGAAACATCGACGCCGAGCCTTTCCTTCATGACGTCAAGGACGCGCAGGCGCATCTGCGAGGCGACCTGTTCGACGTTGTAATCCTCGACCTTGTAGGGCACGTCGGTGTGGGTCACGAAGAAGTGCGGCTTGGAGTTGCAGTCCAGGATCTCGAGGTGCTCGTAGCAGCGGTTCATCGCCGAGCATGCGTCTACGCCGGCGATGCCGTCGAGGAACTGGTAGCCGCCCTCGATGCCGCGCTCGAGAAGCGCGCGGGCAAATTCGCAGGTGTAGTTCGACATGTAATAGGTCGAGATGTCGATGGAGCCGGTACGCGGCGCCCGCATACGCACGGAGAAGCACTTGTCAACATTGAGAAGCACCTCCGGCATGTGGTAGCAGGTATAGCCGATCGCGAAACCGCCTTCCTCCTGCGCCTCCCGGACGAGGCGGTTGTCCGCATCCTCCAGAAGGTTTTCAAATTCGATCAGATATTTCAGATCTTTCAATCCGGAATCCCCCTTCCTAAGAATCTTACTTTCTCTATATGATACCGCGCATCCGGCACGTGCCGGTCAGCGCGCAATATCCTTCCGCATCGCCCTTGCCGGACGGCTCCGTTACAGGATCTCCATGCTGCGCAGCGCTTCCCTTGCGCCCGCAAGGATCCGTGCGCCGGCGGACAGCTCGAAAATGCTTTTGCCCTCGATGTCGTTTTCCGTCATGGAGTCGTCCTGCGGAATGACGCAGGCGACCGGCACGCCGCCGATCTCTTTTTCCGTGATGCGTTCCGGCAGCGGCGCGCGGTTGATGACAAGACCGATCCTGTCGTACATGACGAGCCCGTCCGCTACGTTTTTTATGGTCTCAATGATGGAAAGGCCTTTGCGGCTCTGGTCGGAAACGCACAGAAGGTGCGTGACCTTCTCCATGACGCGGCGGTTGATCTGTTCGATCCCGGCTTCCCCGTCGATGACGACGTAGTCGAAATCGCCGATGAGCATACCGATCACCTGCCGGAGATAGGTATTGATGGCACAGTAGCACCCGGCGGCTTCCGGACGCCCGATGGCAAGAAACGCGAAGCCGTTCCTCTCCTCCATCGCTTCGAAGAGGCGGAAGCGCGCTTCCGCGAGGATATCCTCGGTGTCCCGGAGTTTTCCGGTGACGTCGTCGGCTACGCGCCGCCGGATATCGTCGAGCGTTTCGGAAACGGCAACGCCGAGCGCGGTCGAAAGCCCGATCGCCGGATCGGCGTCGATCGCGAGGATCTTCGCGTCCGGTTTTTCTTCAGTCAGTATGCGGACGATCGCCGCGGAAAGAGAGGTTTTGCCGACGCCGCCTTTACCGGTCAGCGCGATCACGATGGTCTTTGAATCCATGAAAATCTCCGGAGCACATAATTCCCTACAATAATCTATTGAATCATACCTGCCGCCGATTTACAAGGACGAAAAAGCCCTCCGGGGGGTATTCTCATTTCCGGAATTGTATAGTAGTATGGAACTGCGGAAACGGCGCGGCGGCGCGCCAGGCAAAAAGGGAAAGGGTAAAACATGAGAGATCTTGTACACTTGTGGGAGTTCGAAAAGCTTCTTCTGGAAGCCAATAACGATCTCGTACGGAAAGCGAAAGAGGAAGGAAAGCGGGCGCTCGGCTACACCTGCTATTTCATGCCGGAAGTGCTGCTCGACCTTCCGGGCTGCTTCTCGGTGCGGCTTCGCGCGCCGCGCAGCGGATCGCCCGATATGGCGACCTATTATATGTCGAACCGTACCTGTATGTACGGACGCTGCCTTCTCGAGCGGGCGCTGGAGGGGGGCTTCAACTTCCTCGACGCGCAGATGGCGACCGAGACCTGCACGGTCACCTGCCGTTTTCAGGAACACCTGCAGCTCATGGACGTGATCAAGAATCCGGATTTCTTCTGCGAATTTACGGATGTTCCGTTCAAGAAAAACGAGAATTCCGTCGATCATTACGAACGGCAGCTCCGCGCGCACGTGCTGGATAAACTGTCGGAGCATTTCGGGATCGATACGTCCGACGAAGCGCTTTATGCCGCGATCGCGCAGCATAACGAAGTCTGCCGCCTCATCACCGAGATCGGCAGCTACCGGAAACTGGACCGCCCGACCATCACCGGCACGGAATTCTCGATGATCCAGCTGGCCACCCTGACCTGCCCGAAGGAACTGATCCTTCCGAAGCTGCGCGACATTGCGGAGCAGCTGAAGACCCGGGAGCCGGACGACAGACCGGATTACCGTATCAAGGTCGTTCTGGCCGGTTCCGAAGAGGATGATCCCGATTTCGTGAAACTCATCGAAAGCTGCGGCGCGCTCGTCGTGGCAGACCGGCACTGCTACGGGTCGCTTCCGGGGCGCGAGGAGATCGTCGTCCGGGAAGGGGAAACGCCGCTCCGCGCGATCGCCCGGCATTATCTCGATACCGGCGAATGCCCGCGCTTCATGGAGCAGCACGTCATGCGCGCCCGCAAGCAGTACCTCGCGGACGTCGCGAAGGAATATAAGGCGGACGGCATCATCATTTCCCAGATGAAGTTCTGCGAATACTGGAGCTACGAGCGGACGATCGACACGCTCGTTCTGCCGAGAGATTACGGCTATCCGGTCTGTTCGATCGAGAAGGAATACGTCAACAACGCGGTCGGACAGCTCCGCACCCGCTTCCAGGCCTTTGTGGAGAGCGTCGAGATCAAGAAGATCCAGGAGGAAACGGCGAAATGAAGAAACCGGATATCAAAGCGATCGCCGGCAGCCTGAAAAAGAAGGCGGGCAGCGTCGATGTAAAGAAACTTGCGCGGGACTTCTGGTACGGCAAGCCGCATGAGGAAAGAGAACTCGGAAAGCTCTACGTGGGCGATACGGGCCTGTATAAACACCGTGAGTGGCGCGGCTTCGTCGACACGATGTACTATTTCAACATGATCTGGCTGTACAACTACGGCCATATGGTCTCCGATATCCTGAAGTACGGCCACGGTCCGAAGGGCCTTGTCGATTTCGTGAAAGGAACCCTGCGCTACCGCTGGATGGGACAGACCTATCTTACCGTCATGCACTGGTTCGACCGCGGCCTCGAGGGTATGCGCGGCCCGATCCTCCGCGGTTCCGCCTGGCATTACCGCGGCATGGTCAGCGAGACGATCCGTCAGTTCATGGAGATGTTCACGTCCGACAAAAAGATGCACGGCGGTGTCGAGTCCGAACAGTGGAAACATCAGATCGCGCACAACGAGACCGTCAGCGGCAGCATTTTCTATCCGTTCCGCGACCAGCTGGAAGATGTCCCGCTGGAAATGATCCCGTATTTCGTGACGTGCCACGTCAACAACCATACGGTCCTCAATTACATCGACGCGGCGCAGTCCATCGGCCTGCCGGCGGACCCCTGCCCGATGTGCCAGGCGGAGTACGGGCTGTTCGTGCTCGACGATTATCCGGATTTCGCGCCGGCGATGATCACGTCGAACGAAGCCTGCGACGGCTCCGTCGCGACGTCCGTCCTGCAGGACTGGTTCCTTGACCGTCCGCTCTTCGCGATGCCGCAGCCGATGCGCTACGACGACCCGCTCGTCCAGAAACACTGCCAGAAGGAGATCGAGGGCGCGTGGAAGTTCATCGAAGAGCAGTACGGCGTCAAGTTCAACTGGAACGAATACGTCCGGCATGCCGAAGAACACAACCAGCTGACCGCGTTCGAATACGAAAAATGGGACGTCGCGGCGAATACCCCGTATTATCCGATCAACGGCGTCGCGCAGGCGCTGTACCGGATCTACTATTCGCAGGACGGCAACCGGCCGATCTGGCATGAGGTCGACGCCCACGTCCGGAA
>JAFOIS010000025.1 GCA_017420605.1 Lachnospiraceae bacterium
CGCCCTTGCGGAAGGCTTCGACGAAGCGGAAATGGTGATCGCCTGCCTGCTGCACGATATTGCCTACTGCGAAGAATTCGGGGAAAACGGCTGGAACGAACACGGAAGACGCGGCGCCGCGATCGCCCGCCCCTATCTTGAGGAGCTGGGCTTCCGGAAGACAGGATCCGGGATATCTGCTACGGGATCGCCATCCATGTGGACGACGAAGCAGGCTTTGACGGCGAGCGGACGCCTTTCGCGCTGTCCGTCGGCGACGCAGACAATATCGACCGTTTCGACGCCTACCGGATCCATGAGATCCTGAGCGGCGACGGCTTTCTTACCATGGCCCTTGCCGAAAAGCGGGAATATATCGAAAAGCGCCTTACAAGATTATGTAAACTGAAAGACATGCCGATAGCGACCAGAACTGCGGAGCAGCTCTGGAAAGAACGCCTTTCGCTGTATATCACTTTTTTTGAAAGACTCGCCGATCAGATCCGGTGCAGCGAAAGCATAACAGATATTATGTAAACTGCATCGAATAAATATCCGCGTCGCTCATGGTGAACGTGAGGACCACTTCTTTCCCGATGAGCTCCGACGTATCCCCGTCGAACCTGACCCTCCGATCCAGGCTGTCGCCGAAGAGCTCGCAGGACTTAAATGTGTGCGTTTTGTCCGCCATCGTCACATAAACGTACCCCAGCGCGGAAGTCGCGAAATTGATCGAGAGCGTCCCGCCCTCATAGAGGAGCGGCTTCGTCACGACCGTCTTCGGCGCGCGGCCCGCGTGATAGGAAAGGAAGCCGTCCTGCCGGATCACGTAGCGCTGCAGATACGCCGGCTTCTGGCTCCAGTGCCGTTCGTCGCAGTAGAAGGAATACTCCGGCGGCGCGCCCGGAAGGTCCGACGCCGTAAGGATGAGCCCCGGCGTCGGATAGCAGTCGCCGTACACCCAGTTGTCGTCGCGTTCGATCCCCGGCGTCATGAACGCCTCGTCCTGCCGGTCCCACGTAAAGCCGTCCCGCGAGATCATGACGACGCAGTCCGTCGTGGCAAGGCCGTAGCGCGGGCTGACGTTCATGCGCTTTTTGCGCGCTTCGGCACCGGTCAGCTGCGCGAAATTGTCATTCCAGGTCTTCCGCTCCACATAGCGCGAGGGCAGGCCGATGAGGACCTCCTTCGCCCCCGGATACGGAAACGCCGCGCTCGTATAGAGCGGGATGTCTTCGGCGCCGCCGAAATCCAGGAGCACCGGATCCGTCCAGGTCCGGAAATCCGGCGACGTCAGCACGCGGATATCGCGGACGCCTTCATTGAGCGCCGGCCATTCCCGGCTTGCGTAGTCGTGGAAATCCCGGATAAAGCAGAAATATTTCCCGAGCGCCTCCGACCAGAACGCGACGTTCATCGTATCGAAGCGCCCCTTGTCCGTGATCAGCCGGTCTTTTTTGAAATGATACCCGTCCGCGCTTGTAAAGCACCAGAGCTCATATTTCAGCTTCACCGTTGCCTTGAACCGCTCATTGGGCGGGCAGGCGGGATTGCCGTCGCAGAAAACGGAGAAGTTGTCGAGCGCGCCGTCCCTGTTATCGTAAATGATGTTGTTGTCGAAGGATCCGTCAAACTCGCAGATCCTAAGGTTCGGCCGCTCCCAGTGCAGGCCGTCTTTACTTTCGATCACGCAAACCCGGATATCCTGCGTCGTGTGGACCGTCATGTTTTTGTCGAACATTTCCCAGGCCATGTAGTAGATCCGGTAAATGCCGTCCGCCTCGACCGGGCAGAGGAAATCACAGCCGTCCCCTTCCCACGGTTTGTCGAAAACAAGCGCGACCTCCTTCTCCGCCGGATGATGCTGGATCCGCTCCGCCGACGAAAGAGACGTGTTGACAAGATAATCATCCCAGAAAAGCTGTTTCTTCCTGCCGATCCTGATCGGGTTCATGACGCGTTCCTTTCTACTTGAGCTTCGGGAACTCCCGGAGGGCGTTCTCCCGAAGAATATTGATCTTATCCGCTCTGCCGATCCCCGCAAGCTCGATCCGGCCGCGCTGGAACGCGGCGGAATACGTATCGGTCCCGAAGAAGATTTTCTCCGAGCCGATCACGCTCACGGCATATTCGATGATGCAGTTGCGGGAACTCGCGATCCCGGACGTATCCGTGTAAATGTTCCCGTTTGCGGCGCGCCGGACGGCCTCGATGTGCTCCATGCTCCCCATATGCGCGATGATGAGCTTCATTCCCGGATGCCGGTCGGCAAAGGGCACGATGCGGAGGATCTTCTCCGGCGGATCCGGATGCGTAAGGACAAAGGTGTGATGCGCTTCCGCAAACGCAAAAAGATCTTCCGCATAGTCGCAGATATCGTAGCCGTGATAGGCCGGATGGAGCTTGATCCCGAGACACGTCGGATCCTCGAGGATCTCCTCGGCCTGGCCGTACGTGCGCGGGTCGCGCGGATCGATCACCGTCCACTGATAAACGGAGGGCTTTCGCGCCACCGCGCGGAGGTATTCATTTTCCTCGTAGACGCCTTCCGGCCCGTTGAGGACCGACGCGAAGGTGGAAAACACCCCGCAGGCGATATGAAGCCTTTGATACTGCTCCAGAAGATAGGGAAGGTCCGCCCGGTAAAGCGGCGTGTTCTCCGGCTCTCCCGGCATGC
>JAFOIS010000192.1 GCA_017420605.1 Lachnospiraceae bacterium
GCGGGTCTGTGGTAAAGCTGATCGGAAGATGGCGGAACTAAGGATCCGGCGGACTGCCGGGGGAAAGGACCGGCTGCCTAAAGCAGTCTGCGGCGTAAGCCGCATCAGGAAGCACGTGGCTTGAGCCATGTGAGGTTCACAGAATTATATAAAAGGGCATTTGACGCTATATTGGAAGATCCATCGATCGGCTCAAATAAGACAGGAGATCTGGCCGGAATAAAGGGATACGATATCTATTATCGGGGAACGAATTATGAGCTTGCTTATATTGTCGAGCATATTTTTCAAGATGGTGATGCCGGGCCGAAGATAGTCGTTGTCATAATGGCAGGCACGAGAGAGAACTTTTACGAGGAACTGAAAAGGTACTGGAAATAAAGGGGGATTGCCACCCCGTGACAAAAGAATACCGATTCTGTTCAAAAAGCGCCGCACCTGTTGCGGCGCTTTGGATTTGTGCGCTACCTTGGGCTATGCGGCAGAAGGCCGGCATAGAAAGAAGGATCGGAAAATGAAGGACAGCACCGGTACGGTCATGCCGGGAGACGTAATAAGTGACAGGTATCTTGTACGCGGTCCGCTCGGACGCGGCGGGGAAGGCCGCGTCTTCCGCGTGACGGATCTGAAGCTCGGGAAGGACTGGGCAATGAAAGTGATCGCGGCGGAGCATAGCGGTCCTGCCGGCGCGGAAACCGGAGAACTGTATCGAGAGGTCCGGACGCTCCGCGCATTAAGCCACCCGAACCTGCCGCGCATCACGGATATCGTGGAAATAGAATGCAGGCTCTGTATCGTCATGGATCTGATCGAAGGCCGAACGCTGGCCGACGTTGTGAAAGAGGAAGGCGCACAGCCGCAGGAAAAAGTCCTTTCCTGGGCCCGGCAGCTCGGAGAGGTGCTCGCTTACCTGCATGCAAGGAAGCCGCCGGTCATCTACCGTGACATGAAACCCGGGAATATCATGCTCCGCCCGGACGGAAGGATCATACTTTTCGACTTCGGGACAGCGCGGGAGCAGAAGGAGAAGGCGCCGGGCGACACGGTCTGTCTCGGGACTTACGGATACGCGGCGCCGGAACAGTACGGCGGCAGCGGTCAGACTTCCCCGCGCACGGATATCTACGGGCTCGGCGCGACGCTTTATCACCTGCTCAGCGGCAGAAGCCCCTCGGAGCCTCCTTATGAGATGCTGCCGCTCCGGATGATCGATCCCCGTATCCTTCCGGGCCTGGAGCGGATCGTTCTTACCTGCACGAATAAGGACCCGGCGCTGCGGTACGAAAACGCGGAAGCATTCCTTGACGCGCTAGATCGGGTCAGGAATGGTAAAGCGGCCGGAACCAGGATAGCGAAGAAGACGCGCAGACATCTGCACAGAGTGTCGGTTCCTGTGCTTTGAACCGCGTTTCTTATGGCTTTATCGGCATTCTTTGCGCAGAAGGCAGCCGGCGAGAGCAGGCGGGAAGCCTATGCGGCGGCAATGACGGACGCCGCGGATCTCGCGGCGGAGAGCTGCGAGAGCAGACAATATGATCCTGCGGTGGCGGCGCATTACCGGGAGGCGATCGATATCGACAAAGCGCGGGAGGAAGCCTATCTGGAACTTATCGACTATATGCAGTCTGTCGGGCAGACGAACGCGGGCCTCAGATGCGTTACGGCAAGACTGGATGCGGAAGATGGCACAGGATCCGGCAAAGACGCGGTCCTCCTTGCGGTCGCGGAACTTTATTTTGCAGGGAGCGATGAGGATCCTTCTTTTGTCAGGGATTACGGAAAGGCTGCCAGATACTATGCCGCCGTGGACCCAGATGTATGTCCGCAGGCGCCGTACTTTGCTTCTGTCGCGTCGATCCTGTCGGATTTTTCCGATGCGGTGGATTGGGAAAGCGCGCTTTCCAGGATGCGGGAATTCGAACGATGGAGCACCGGACAGCCGCTTTCGGTATCACGGGTCCGCAACATGCGCATCCTTGCCGGCGTATACCTTGCAAACCGCCGCGAACTTCTTGCCTGCGGCATCGATCCCCATGCGGAGGCAGTCCGGCTTTTGTGCCGCGCGAAAGAAGACGCGGAAGCTCTGACGGCGGATCTTGGGGCCGGTCCGGACGGCATAGCGATGATGGCAGCTTCCCGGGCGTATGAGACTTCGGGGACCGATCTTTTACAGGAACTTCTGAATATCCGGAAAATGATCCTCCGGGATCTGGCCGGCGTTTATTCGTCCGGCGCCGCCGGGAATACCGCTTACGATCCCGATGAGGCCATTCGATGTCTTTCCGATCTTCTGGATCTTACGGAAGAGGAAGACGAGATCTGCCGCATCCGGCTTAGGCTGGCCGCCTGCATGATCCTTGCGGGCCGGGACGAAGAAGCGCGGGAAATGTACGAAATGCTGATTACCGGTCACCCTTCTTATGCGGCGGCCTATGTGGATTATGCCTCATACCTTCTGTCCGCGGGAGACGGCGGCGCGGCTGCGGAGGTCTACATGAAGGCTGAGACCTGCCCGGATGCGGAGAATGAACCCAACTTCGCCAGCGTCGGCATGAAACTGAAAAACGCCGGTCTCATCTGAGGCAGCATACAGGGAGAAAAAGATGAAGAGAGAAGAGAGAATAAAGCGGCGGATCGCCGCGGCGATGATTCTTATGTTGCTGTGTACGGGGGCGAAAATATATGTTCCGGCGGATGAAGGACCGGACGTACCGGCTGAAGAAACTGGTGCAAAGGAGCCTGCGGAAAACGAGATGCCTGTACCGGATGAAGTACCATCGGCGCAGGAAATGCCGGAAGAGGAACAGGCAGAACAACCGGAGGCACTGGCAACAGTCACGTTTTCTATGGGAGAAGACGAACCTGCCGGACGGACCGCATATTACTACCGTGCGGAGAACTGCGGCTTCCGGATCAGCATCAGATCATCAAAAGAGGCAGTATTCACCGTGTCGGTCGACAATACTCTGGAAAAGACAGCCGTACCGGAGGAAGTACCGGAACAGACGGTCATTGCTTATAGCGCTGCGTATTCAGCCGAAGAAGTCGCCGCACTCGAAGACGGTATGCACACGGTCAGCGTAACGTCGGCGGAGGAGGCCGTTATGCTCCCCGCGTCATTCACGGAGGACAGCGGAGGAGCCGTGTTTGACGGCCTTACGGCTTCCTTTATCCTGGATACCGTACCGCCGGTGATCGGCGGGATCGCGCCGGACATAACCCCGGCCTCGTATATTCCGGAAGGAGGCCGGGGCAGGACCGGTGCGCCGCTCTTTGCCGGGGACGTGAAACTGTCCGTGTCTGCCTCTGATGTTCAAAAAGACGATGCCGGCGCAGATACGGGCAGCACTGGGTCGGACACGGACACAGGAGAAGGAACCGATACCGGTGCGGAGGAGACCGGTACGAGTGAGACCGGTGCAGGTGAGACCGGAGAAGACGAAGCCGGTGAAACCGGAAAAGATCCGGGCATCGCGGATATCTTCTGCACCGTTTATACTGCCGGGGTCTGTCTTGAAGGCGACGCACGGCACTGCGCGGTCACGGATCCGGCACAGGGAAATGACGGTCTGCCGTCCAGCTGCGCGGAGGAGACGGTCGAGGCGTTAACTCATAACAATAATGATCTTCTCGCGGTCTTCACCGTATACGACCGGGCAGGAAATGCCGCTTCCGCGGAGTATGCCTTTGGGATCGATACAACCGCGCCGCGCATTTTCGTAAGCTATGACAACAACGACGTCCGGAACGGGCAGTACTTTGCCGCCGGCCGTACGGCATATGTATCTGTCTATGAGCGGAATTTCGATCCGTCGGCCACCGGGATCGATACGGAAGGGGAGAAGGGCGGCTGGCACTATACCCCCGGCGAATCGGAAAACGGAGACGACGACCGCTGGATACGGGAAGTCCTGTTCCGGGAAGACGGAGCGTATCATTTTTCGGCATATGGACGCGATCTTGCGGGGAATCCGTCGCAGGGGACCGTCTATGACGGCGTATCGCCGGAAGCGTTCGTCATTGACACCGCGCCGCCGCAGGTCTCTGTCGCATACGATAACGACGACGCGGAGAACGGCATGTATTTCCGCGATGACCGGACGTGTCTTATCACGGTGGAGGACCCGAATTTTGACGGGACGCACGGCATCGTCATCGAGGCAGAACACGCCGCCGCGCCGGCTGTGGAATTTACGGACGGCACGGCCGCGGTCTCCTTTACGGAAGACGGGCGGTACCGGCTTTCCGGCACCGTGACGGACCTTGCGGGCAATAC
>JAFOIS010000193.1 GCA_017420605.1 Lachnospiraceae bacterium
CGGAAAGATTCACGAAGAACTGCGGCTGACAGTAGCCGGCATGTGATGGCTGCGAGGCGTTCAGGTCCATGACGTACTGCAATAAAGATTGTTAGCACTCTTTTTAAAAGAGTGCTAATTTTTATTGACTTTTGCGGGCTGCGGCGCTATATCAGCAGTGTGAATTTGTACATAAACGGGCTCTGCCCGAAAAGGAGTGAGCATAATGGCAAAAAAAGGCAATCTTTCCATCAACAGCGAGAACATGCTGCCGATCATCAAAAAGTGGCTGTACTCGGATCATGACATTTTCATCCGCGAGCTCGTCGCGAACGGCGTGGACGCGATCACGAAGCTGAAAAAGCTCGAAGGCGTCGGCGAATACACAAAGCCGGAGGGCAAACAGTGGCGGATCGACGTCATTACGAATCCGGATGAGAAGACGCTGACGTTCGTGGATAACGGCATCGGCATGACCGAAGACGAGGTCGTCGAATACATTACCCAGATCGCGTTCTCGGGCGCGAGCAAGTTCCTGGAGAAATATAAGGGCAAGACCGATGAAGACCAGATCATCGGGCATTTCGGTCTCGGCTTCTATTCGGCGTTCATGGTCGCGGACGAAGTTCATATCGACACGCTGTCCTATCAGGAAGGCGCGAAGCCGGTGCACTGGGAGAGCGACGGCACGTCCGAATATACGATCGACGACGGCGACAAGGCGGAACCGGGCACGAAGATCACGCTCTTCCTCAACGAGGACAGCCTGGAGTTCTGCAACGAGTTCCGCGTGAAAGAAGTACTTGAGAAGTACTGCTCGTTCATGCCGGTCGAGATCTACCTTGCCGACGAAGGTCCGACGGCCGACAAGCGCCGCGCGGACGATAAGGCGCGCGAGGAGGATAATGCCCGCAAGCGTTATGAAGAGGCGAAGAAGCGCGTCGAAGAGGCGGAGGCCAAGGGCGAGAAGCCGAACGACTGGGACGTCGAGGCCGCGAAGGGGCCGCGTCCTTACGCCGCTCCGGTCCCGGCACCGGTCAACGATATCCATCCGCTCTGGGGAAAACTGCCGAAGGACTGCACGGACGAGGAATATAAGGCGTTCTACCGCAAGGTGTTCCGCGACTATAAGGAACCGCTCTTCTGGATCCATCTCAACATGGACTATCCGTTCAACATGAAGGGCATCCTGTACTTCCCGCGCGTCAATACGGAATACGACGCGCTGGAGGCGGAGATCAAGCTGTACAACAACCAGGTCTTCATCGCCGACAACATCAAGGAAGTCATTCCGGAGTTCCTCATGATCCTGAAGGGCGTCATCGACTGCCCGGACCTGCCGCTCAACGTATCCCGTTCGGCGCTGCAGAACGACGGCTTCGTGAAGAAGATCTCGGATTACATTTCCCGGAAGGTCGCGGACAAGCTCTCCGGCATGTGCAAGACGGACCGCGAAGCCTATGAGAAATGCTGGGACGACATTTCCCCGTTCATCAAGTTCGGCTGCATCCGCGACACGAAGTTCGCCGACAAGATGATGGAGTATATGCTCTTCAAGGATCTCGACGGCAAGTACCTGACCCTGAAGGAGTATAAGGAAAAGAACAACATCCCGGACGAGGAAAAGGCGGAAGAGGGCGCGAGCGAGGTCGTCGACAGCGAAACGGGCGAGACGCTGACCGGCACCGAAAAGCCGGAAGAGGCGGAGGAACCGAAGGAAGAGGAGAAGTCCGTCGTCTACTACGTCACGGACGAGATCCAGCAGGCACCGTATATCAGCATGTTCCGGAGCGCGAAAAAGGACGCGGTCATCCTCAGGCACGCGATCGACGCGGCGTTCATTACGCAGCTCGAGTCGAGAAATGAAAAACTGCGCTTTGCCCGCATCGACGCCGAGCTTGACGACGACGTGCTCCGCAAGACCCAGGTGAAGAAAAAAGACGCGGACTCCCTTACGGATACCTTCCGCAAGGCGCTGAAGAAGGATAAGCTCACCGTCGAAGTCCGGAACATGAAGGACAAGGAAGTGGCCGCCATGATGACGCTTTCCGAGGAGAGCCGCCGCATGAAGGACATGATGAAAATGTACGGCATGGACGAGTCGATGATGGGCGGCGCGGGCGAGCAGGAGACGCTTGTCATCAACGCGCAGCATCCGCTCGTAAAATTCGTGCTCGAGCATCCGGACGGCGAACACGTGCCGGTGATCTGCGCGCAGCTTTACGACCTGGCGGCGATCGGCCACCGGGGCCTTACCCAGGAGGAGATGAGCGCCTTCGTAAAGCGGAGCAACGAGATCATGATGCTGCTCGCAAAATAAGACGTTTTCAGTGGTTTTCCCATGGGCAGGCCGAAAAAGGCTTGCCCATTTCTGCGGCAGGGGATATAATATACGGCGTGTTCCGTATCATGTGACAGACAAAAAACGGCTAAGGAACAGAAAGCTGTATATTATAGAAGGAACGGAAGGATAAGAGCATGAGCCAGAAAAAGGTCGACGAGTACAAAGAGTATAAGAAGAACCGGGAGAAGATCCTGAAAAAGGAAAAAACGATGCAGAAGCTGACGATGGTCCTTGTAGCCGTCCTGTGCGTCGTTTTCCTCGGCTGGTTCGGCTATTCCATTTATAATTCCGCGACCCGCCCGGATCCGGACGCCGACGACACGACCTATACGGTCGTCGATTTCGGCGGCTATACGGATTATATGAACGGTCTGGACGCGTCCTATTAAGGGGCTTTTGGCCGCGAAGCGGAACATTTGCGCAGCAGAGGCTGCCGCACCAGGGTGCGGCAGTCTTTTTTTGCGGGATGGAAAAAAAGACCCGCGCCGTATGGCGCGGGGTCTTTTTGTGTTCAGAAAGTAATCGGGTCTTATAATTTAACGACGTTCGATGCCTGCATGCCGCGGGCGCCTTCCGTCAAATCATAACTAACCGCTTGGCCTTCATCCAGAGTCTTGAAGCCTTCGCACTGGATCGCGGAGAAGTGTACGAAAACGTCCTTGCCGTCTTCGCCGGTGATGAAGCCATAACCCTTTTCCGCGTTGAACCACTTGACAGTACCTTTGTTCATTTCATTTCCTCCCGACATTACGCGCTTTTCTGCCTTCGCACAAAACCATGTTCAGAAAACGCCTGAAAATACATGTCGGAAATAGCGCGTTCCGCGACTATTTCGGACGCGCTTATTATAGGAAAGAAAACAGGTAAAGTCAAGGGTAAAAGAGGGTCCTGCGCGACTTTTTGAACGTATTCAAAATGCCGGCGGACCGAGGCTTACTCTTTACGGCAGAAGGCTTTTTCGTTTCACCCGCAGACAGTGCTTCTTTTGCTTACCCGCAAACTGCTTCTTCCTTTTAAAGGGGGTTTCGTGTAGAATGGGAACGGTGGAGGCTATAATGATGGAGACTCTGATCAGGGGCGGCCGTGTGGTCGATCCCGCAAACGGCATTGACGGCAGAATGGATATACGGATCCGCGACGGAATGATCGCCGCGGTCGGAGAAGATCTTCCCGCCGGCAGCGCAGCTGTGATCGACGCGGAAGGCCTTGCGGTGCTTCCGGGTCTTGTGGATATGCACGTCCATTTCCGCGATCCCGGGCAGACGCATAAGGAAACGATCCTGACCGGCGCCCGTGCGGCGGCGGCCGGCGGCGTGACGTCGGTCCTTGCCATGCCGAACACGACCCCGCCGATGGATGACGTATCCTTTGTGCGGTACGTCTATGAGAAAGCGGCGGCAGCGGACACGCATTATTACCAGGTGGGCGCGATCACGAAGGGAATGCTCGGGAAGGAGCTGTGCGATCTTCCCGCCATGGCGGAAGGCGGGATCCGGGCCATATCCGAAGACGGCAAATCGGTCATGGACGCGTATCTTTTGCGGCAGGCCATGGAAGAGGCGAAGGAACTGGATCTTCCGGTGCTTTCGCACTGCGAGGACCTCACTCTCGTGCACGGCGGCGTCATGAACGACGACGAAAATGCGGTACGCCTCGGTCTTCCCGGGATCCCGAATACCGCGGAAGACGTGATCGCATCAAGGGATATGATCCTTGCGAGGGACGCGCGCTGCCGCCTGCATCTGTGCCACGTTTCAACGGCGCTTTCGGTCAGTTTACTCCGTTTTGCGAAAGCGCAGGGCCTTGCGGTGACCGCGGAGACCTGCCCGCATTATTTCACGCTGACGTCGGACGACATCCCGTCGGACGACGCGAAGTTCAAAATGAACCCGCCGCTCCGCACAAAGGCGGACCGGGAGGCGGTCAGGGCGGCGGTCCTCGACGGGACGATCGACGTGATCGTGACCGACCATGCGCCGCATACGGCGGAGGAGAAGGCGAAGGGATTCCGTCATTCGCCCTTCGGCATCGTCGGCCTCGAGACGAGCTTCGGCATTTCCTATACGGAGCTTGTAAAGCCGGGACTTCTTTCTCTTGGCGGACTGGTGCGCCGCATGAGCGTAATGCCGGCGAAGATCCTCGGCCTTCCGGCCGGGACGCTGTCCGTGGGCGCCCCCGCGGATATCGCCGTTTTTGATCTTGAAAATGAATACACGGTCGACCCGGAGAAGTTCCGTTCCATGGGACGGAACACTCCGTTTGCGGGGCGGCGCCTTTTCGGGCGCTGCGTGCGGACGATACTTTCCGGCAGGACCGTCTGGGAGGATACGAACTTATGATGCAGAAGCTTGCGGAGCGCATCGAAAAGACCGCTCCGATCGTCGTCGGTCTCGACCCGATGCTCTCCTATATCCCGGAGGACGTGCGCGCCATCGGCTATGCGATGTGCGGCAAAACGCAGGACGGGGCCGCGGAAGCGATCCTGATGTTCAATAAGGCGATCATCGACGCGGTGGCCGATCTCGTGCCCGCCGTCAAGCCGCAGATCGCCATGTATGAGCAGTTCGGTGTGCCGGGCGTCCGCGCTTTTTATGAGACCGTCGAATATGCCCATAAGAAGGGGCTCCTCGTGATCGGAGACGTCAAGCGGGGCGATATCGGTTCGACCTCGGCGGCCTATGCGGCCGGGCATCTCGGATCCGTCTCCATCGACGGCGAGATCACGCCGGGCTTTAACGAGGATTTCGCGACGGTGAATCCGTATCTCGGCAGCGACGGGGTCCGTCCGTTCCTCGAGGTATGCAAAAAAGAAGACAAGGGAATCTTCATCCTCGTCAAGACCTCGAATCCGTCGAGCGGCGAGTTTCAGGACCAGCTCGTCGGCGGCCGTCCGCTCTATGAACTCGTCGGCGAAAAGGTCGAAGAGTGGGGGAGCGAAGTGATGGACGGCGAATATTCGAACGTCGGCGCGGTCATCGGCGCGACCTATCCGGAGATGGGAAAGCGCCTTCGGGAAATGATGCCGCACACGTTTTTCCTGATCCCGGGCTACGGCGCCCAGGGCGGAAAAGGCGAAGACCTCAAAGCCTTTTTCCATGAAGGCGGCAAAGGCGCGATCGTCAATTCCTCCCGCGGCATCATCGCCGCGTGGCAGAAGGACCCCTATAGCGCGCTCGGTCCCGGCCGGTTCGATCTGGCCGCAAGACGGGCCGTTAAAGATATGCGGGAGGATCTGCTTTCTCATGTCCGGTAATGCTGCGCCCACCCTCGAGACGGCGCGCGTCGTCTCCCAGGAGGCCCTCACGGAAGATACGATGAGCCTGTGGCTGGAAGTCTCCTTCGTTCCGAAGGCCCGGCCGGGCCAGTTCGTTTCCTTTTATCTTGACGATCCGTCGCGTCTTCTGCCGCGGCCGATCAGTATCTGTGATTTCGAACGGCGTCTTTCGCTCCTGCGCTTCGTGTACCGGATCGCCGGGGAAGGGACAAGGCAGCTGAGCCTTCTCCGTACCGGCGACAGCGTCCGGGTCATGGGACCGCTCGGCAACGGCTATCCCATGGAGGAGATGGCCGGAAAGCGTGTGCTGCTCATCGGCGGCGGCCTCGGCATCCCGCCGATGCTGGGCTGCCTTACGGACGCGTACCGGGAACCCTGTGACAGGGAATCTTTCCGTCTGCCGCCGAAGGCGGTGAACGCTGCGCTCGGCTACCGCAGCGCGCCGTTCATGCTTTCGGATTTCTCGGAGAAGACGCATGTGTATCTGGCGACGGAAGACGGCTCGGCCGGCGTAAAGGGCAACGTCCTTACGGCGATCCGGGAAGAGATGGCGCCTTCGGACCTCATTTTCGCCTGCGGTCCGAAACGGATGCTGGCCGCGGTCGCCTCTTACGCGGCGGAGAGGTGCATTCCCTGTTATGTGTCGCTCGAGGAGCGTATGGCCTGCGGAGTCGGCGCCTGCCTGGGGTGCGTTGCGAAAACAAAGAGCGAAGATCCGCATTACCATGTGCCTTACCGGCGCGTGTGCACGGACGGACCGGTGTTTTATGCGCCAGACGTGGACTTTTCATAAGGAGGACGCGGGGAAATGAGACCTGATCTTTCGGTATGCATTGCCGGCGTCACGCTGAAGAACCCCGTCATGACGGCTTCCGGCACCTTCGGTTCCGGAAAGGAATACGGCGCGTTTTTCGATATTTCGCGCCTCGGCGCCGTCGTCACGAAGGGCATCGCGCCGGTACCGTGGAAGGGAAATCCCGTGCCGCGCGTTGCCGAGACGCCCTCCGGGATGCTGAACGCCATCGGCCTTCAGGGACCGGGCGTCGACACGTTCATGGCGGAAGACCTGCCGTACCTTGCGCAGTACGGCGTTCCGGTCATCGCGAACGTCTGCGGCCACAGCGAAGAAGAATACCTTACTGTCGTGGAGAAGCTATCCGATACGGACGTTTCGATGCTCGAGATCAACGTCTCGTGCCCGAACGTGCGCGAGGGCGGGATCGCCTTCGGAACGGACCCGGGAAAGGTCTGCGCGATCACACAGGCGGTAAAGAAGATCACGAAAAAGCCGGTCATCATCAAGCTTTCCCCGAACGTCACGGATATCCGGGAGACGGCGAAGGCGGCGGAGGCGGGCGGCGCGGACTGCGTCTCGCTCATCAATACGCTCATCGGCATGAAGATCGACGTGCGCACCCGGCGTTTCATCCTCGCGAACCGGACCGGCGGTCTTTCGGGGCCGGCCATCCACCCGGTCGCCGTACGGATGGTCTACGACGTATCGCATGCGGTCGGGATCCCGGTCATCGGCATGGGCGGCATATCGACGGCGGAGGACGCGCTGGAAATGATCCTGGCGGGCGCGACGGGCATTGCGGTCGGGACGGCGTTTTTCCACGATCCGCAGGCGGCGGTAAAGGTGATCGAAGGCATGGAGGTGTACCTTGCGGAGCAGAAGATCTCTTCCGTAAGGGAACTTGTCGGCGCCGTATCGTAAACAGAGGAAAGAGATGATCCGGGCCCGCATGGCGGCGGGCCGGGCAGGAAAATAAGAGGCGGCCTATGGAAAACGAAAAAAAGGAATTCATCGATTTTATGCTGGAGTGCGGCGTGCTCCGCTTCGGCGATTTCGTCACGAAGAGCGGCCGGAAGACGCCGTTTTTCATCAACACCGGATATTACCGCACCGGACGCCAGATCGACCGGCTCGCGTCGTATTATGCGAAAACGATCCATGACACGTTCGGCGAAGGCGTCGATATCCTGTTCGGACCGGCTTACAAGGGCATCCCGCTCGCGGTGGCAGCTTCCATGGCGCTCAGCCGCCTTTACGGGATGGAGACCGGCTACTGCTCGAACCGCAAGGAGATCAAAGACCATGGCGACAAGGGGATCCTTCTCGGATCGCCCATCGAGGCGGGAAGCCGTGTCGTGATCATCGAAGACGTGACGACGGCGGGCACCTCGATCGCGGAAACGATGCCGATCCTCAAGGAGCGCGGCGCCAACGTCCTCGGTCTTGTGATCTCGGTCGACCGCATGGAGCGCGGCAGCGGCGAAAAGAGCGCATTGTCCGAGATCGCGGAGAAATACGGGATCCGGACCGCGGCGATCGCGACGATGGCGGACGTGCGGGGCTATCTCGAGGAGACCGGTTATCTTACGGAAGAACTGAAGGCGGCGATCGCGGCCTATTACGCGCAGTACGGGGCATTGGCGTGAGAGAGCAGAAGTACAGCTTTTACAATAAAAAAGAAACGAAGGAGGGGAAAGCCTCGGTCTGGCTTTTTGCGGCCGCTTTCGTCTTCTTCCTGGCGGGAATCGTCCTCTCCTGCATAAAGCACGGGGAAGGCGGACCGCTTGCGGGCGGGTTTACGCTTGTTTCGGCGCTCCTTGCCGTATACAGTTTTCTGACCGGCCTTAAGGGACTGAGGATGCGCGAAGGCGGACATATCACGGCGGTGATCGGCTCGATCCTGGGCGGGATACTGGCCGTGGTGGCGCTCACGCTGTTTCTTGCGGGCCTTTCATAAAGGATTTACTCACGAACAAAGGATACAGTAACGACGGAGGTTTGACATGGCAGCAGTATCGATCGTAATGGGTTCGGATTCGGATCTTCCGGTCATGAAAAAGGCGGCGGAGGTGCTCCGGGAGTTCGGCGTGGATTTCGAGATGCGGATCATTTCCGCGCACCGGGAGCCGGACCTCTTCTTTGAATATGCGAAGGGCGCGGAGGCGCGCGGCGTGCGCGTGATCATCGCCGGCGCCGGCATGGCGGCGCATCTGCCGGGCATGTGCGCGGCGCTTTTCCCGCTGCCGGTGATCGGCGTGCCGATGCACACGACGTCGCTCGGCGGACGCGACAGCCTGTATTCGATCGTGCAGATGCCGGGCGGCATCCCGGTCGCGACCGTCGCGATCGGCGGCGCGAAGAACGCGGGGCTTCTCGCGGTGAAGATGCTGGCGATCGGCGACGCCTCCCTCCGGGAAAAACTGGATGAATATACAAAGAAAATGTGCGCGGAAGTCATGGCAAAGGACGCGCATCTTGCGGAAGCCGGATACGAGAATTATTGACAGTAGGAGGACAAGATGGATTATAAGAGCGCGGGCGTCGATATCGAAGCCGGATACCGGAGCGTGGAACTCATCAAGCAGTATGTCAGGGCAACGAAGCGCCCCGAGGTCCTCGACGGGCTCGGCGGCTTTTCCGGCGCGTTTTCTCTGGACGCGGCGAAAGCCATGGCGCACCCGACCCTGGTGTCGGGAACGGACGGCGTCGGCACGAAACTGAAGCTGGCGTTCCTTATGGACAAGCATGATACGGTCGGCATCGACTGCGTGGCGATGTGCGTGAACGACATTGCCTGCGCGGGAGCGGAGCCGCTTTTCTTCCTGGATTACATCGCCTGCGGGAAGAACATCCCGGAGAAGATCGCCGAGATCGTGAAGGGCGTGGCGGAAGGCTGCCGTATCGCGGGCTGCGCGCTCGTCGGCGGCGAGACGGCGGAGCATCCGGGGCTGATGCCGGAAGAGGAATACGACCTTGCGGGCTTCGCGGTCGGCCTGATCGACGACGCGGACCGGATCACGCCGGACCTTATGCGGGAAGGAGACGTCCTTGTCGCGCTGCCTTCGAGCGGCGTCCATTCGAACGGCTTCTCGCTCGTCCGGAAGATCTTCGCTGTCAGCGAGAAATCGCTCGGCGTCTATTATGAAGAACTCGGCAAAACGCTCGGCGAGGAGCTTCTTACGCCGACGCGCATCTATGTGCCGGAGCTTCTGGCGATCAGAAAGGCAGGCGTCCGCATCCACGGCGCAAGCCATATCACCGGCGGCGGTTTCTATGAGAATATCCCGCGGATGATCCCGGACGGCCTGCACGCCGTCGTGCGGAAGGATGCGTACGAAGTGCCGCCGATCTTCCGGATCATGGCCCGGGTCGGCAAAGTGGAAGAGCAGGTCATGTACAATACCTACAACATGGGCGTCGGCATGATCCTTGCGGTCGCGCCGGCGGACGCCGATACGGTGATCGCCGCCGCGAAAGAAAACGGCAGCGCGGCCTTTGTGATCGGCGAGATCCGCAGCGGCGAAAAAGGAGTGACGGTATGCTGAAGATCGCGGTCCTTGTGTCCGGCGGCGGCACGAATCTGCAGGCGATCCTCGACGCGATCCGGGACGGGGTCGTCACGGATACGGAAGTCGCCATCGTGATCAGTAACAACGCGAACGCCTACGCGCTGACGCGCGCGGCGGAAGCGGGCGTTCCCGGCACCGTCATTTCCCCGAAGGATTATCCGGACCGGGAGACCTTCGGACGTGCGCTTGCGGAATGCGCAAAAGCGCACGGCGCGACCCTGGCGGTGCTCGCCGGTTATCTTGTGCAGATCCCGGTCTCGTTCCTCCGGGCGTTTCCAAACGCGGTGCTCAACATCCATCCGGCGCTCATTCCGTCTTTTTCCGGCAAGGGATATTACGGGCTGCACGTTCATGAAGCGGCGCTCGCCCGCGGCGTCAAAGTGACCGGGGCGACCGTTCATTTCGTCAATGAAAACCTGGACGAAGGTCCGATCCTTCTGCAGAAAGCCGTCGAAGTCCGGGAGGGCGATACGCCGGCCGTCCTGCAGAGAAGGGTCATGGAAGAAGCCGAGTGGATCCTTCTGCCGAAGGCGATCGATCTTATTGCTCACGGGAAAGTAACGGTGTCAGGCGGATTGGCACATATATCGGAATAAGGAGACTATTATGAACGTTTTGATCGTTGGAAGCGGCGGACGGGAGCACGCCATTGCGAGGGCGGTGCGTAAGAATCCTTCGGTGGAGAAGATCTACTGCGCCCCGGGCAACGCGGGGATCGGGCAGATCGCGGAATGCGTGCCGGTCGGCGCCATGGAATTCGAACGCCTTGCGGCATTTGCAAAAGAAAACAGGGTAGATCTTACGATCGTCGGCATGGACGATCCGCTCGTGGGCGGGATCGTGGACGTATTCGAAGCGGAGGGGCTCCGGGTCTTCGGGCCGCGGAAGAACGCGGCGATCCTCGAAGGGTCGAAGGCATTCTCGAAGGATCTGATGAAAAAATACGGCATCCCGACGGCTGCCTACGAGACGTTCGACGACCCGGAAAAGGCGCTCGCCTATCTCAGGGACGCGGACTATCCGATCGTGCTCAAGGCCGACGGCCTCGCGCTCGGCAAGGGCGTTCTGATC
>JAFOIS010000194.1 GCA_017420605.1 Lachnospiraceae bacterium
CGCGCCTTCCGGAAATGCGGTACGCCGTCTGCCAGAGCGGCGCGTTCCTCTACGACCTTGCGAACGACCGGTGCCTTTTCCGCCGTTCCCTGCCGGAAGAGGTCGTGGCCGAAGTCGTACGCATCGGCGAAGAGGAGGACGTCATTCTGCAGGTCATGTCCGGCAAGCATAACGTGATCCCCGGCCCGCTCCTTCCCCGGTTCCCGGAATACCATATGGAGCCCTATCTGCCGCTGTACCGCAGCACCGGCACCCTGGTCGGGAGCACCGTGGATTTCCTCAAAGAGCACCCGAAGGAAGCGGACAAGATCAACATCTGGCATCTTTCACAGGAAGCGCGGGAGCGCACGATCGCCCGCCTCCGCCCGTTCCGCGCGGAAAAAGCGAACGCGGAAGCGGCAAATTACGAGCTCACGCCGGAAGGGACGGATAAAGGCAGCGGCCTGGCCGCGCTCTGTAAGATCCTGAACATCCGCAAAGAAGAGGTCTGCGCGATCGGCGACAATGAGAACGATCTGCCGATGTTCCGGGAAGCGTCCCTTAAGATCGCGATGGGCAACGCGGTCCCCTCCGTGAAGGCCGCCGCGGACCGGATCTGCGAAGACAACGACGGCGACGGCTGCGCGAAAGCCATTCTTTCCCTGCTTTCCTGAAGGACAGCGCCCGAAATTTTTTCCCACTTTGTCATGAATTGTGTATAATATAAAATGGAAGAGAAGGTGACACGGCACAACCGGGCGTGCCGCCCTTTTCACAGTTTTCAAAAAAAGAAGGATATTTGCCATGGATAATCAGAACAGACCGCGCGGTCGCGAAAAAAACGTAACGGGAACAAGCGGCGGCGTCCATAAGAGAGGCGAAGGCCTCGGCACCGGTCCGGTCGGGCGTTCCGACGGATACAGCGGCAAGACCGGCCAAAGCCAGCAGCTCCATTCCACCGGGGGCTCCCAAAGCCGGCGCAATCTGACGCGCGCAGGCTCGATCGGGGCGGCCCCGATCGTTCTCATCCTGCTTTTCCTGCTGCTTAAGGGCGGCGGCCTCGGCGGCCTTCTGGGCGGCGGCGGATCGGGCGACGCATCCTACAATACACCGTCCATTACGGCTTATCCGACGTCCGTCGTGACGGCGGCGCCGACGGCTATGCCGAAGCCCACCGCGACCCCGAAGCCAACCGCAACGCCGAAGCCGGCCGTAAAGCCCGCGCAGGGCCAGCGCGAAAAATACACGCAGCTTAAGGGCGGCGGACAGGATACCGTCACGCTCATGGTCTACATGTGCGGCACGGACCTGGAGTCGAAGAGCGGCATGGCGACGTCCGACCTTATGGAAATGACAAACGGCACGATCTCCGACAAGGTCAACATCATCGCATACACCGGCGGCTGCTCCTCCTGGCGGAACACCGTCGTCTCCAGCCAGTACAACCAGATCTATAAGGTCGAACACGGCGGCCTTAAACGCCTCGTTACGAACGCCGGCACCGGCGCCATGACGAATCCGGAGACCCTTGCCTCCTTCATTCAGTACTGCGCGGAAAATTACGAAGCGGACCGCTATGAGCTTATCCTCTGGGATCACGGTTCCGGCTCCGTCGCGGGATACGGCTATGACGAAAAGAACCAGCGGAGCGGCTCCATGTCGCTGGCGGGCATCTCGCAGGCTCTTAAAGCCGGCGGCGTCAAGTTCGACTTCGTCGGCTTCGACGCATGCCTCATGGCGACCGCGGAAGCGGCGCTCATGCTGGATCCGTATGCTGACTACATGATCGCCTCCGAAGAGACCGAGCCCGGCGTCGGCTGGTATTACACGAACTGGGTCTCGAAGCTCTCCTCCAATACTTCGATCGATACGGTGACGCTCGGCAAAAACATCGTCGACGATTTCGTCGCGATGTGCGCGCAGAAATGCCAGGGACAGAGCACGACGCTTTCGGTGATCGACCTCGCCGAATTCGCCGCCGTGATCCCCGACAAGCTTTCCGCCTTTGCCGGTTCCGTCACGGACATGATCACCGGCAAACAGTACCAGACGGTCGCGAACGCCCGCTATAACACCCGCGAATTCGCGCCGAGCACGAAGATCGACCAGGTCGACCTGGTTCATCTCGCCCTCAATATGGGCACGAGCGAGGGCAGGGAACTCGCCAATGCCCTGCAGAACGTCATCAAATACAACAAGACCTCCAGCCGGATGACCAACGCCAACGGCTGCGCGATCTTCTTCCCGTACCGCCGGACGACCTACGTCGACAACGCCGTCAAAGTCTATAAAGCCATCGGCATGGACGCGGAATACACCCGCTGCATCCAGGAAGCCGCGGCCATGACGACGAGCGGCCAGATCGCGAACGGCGGCAGCGGCAACCCGTACGGACAGCTTTCCGGCGGCAGCCTCTTCGACTCCTATGCCGGCTCCTACGGTTCGAGCGCCGGCTCGATCACGGATCTGCTTTCCGCCTTCCTCGGCGGCGACTCGAGCATGCTGAGCGGCTTCTCGTCCGACAACACCGGCTTCTTCGGCGGCCGCTCCATGCCGCTTGAAGACATGGCGGAATACATCGCCGACCACCGGATCGATCCGTCGAAGCTCTACTGGACCAAGGAAGACAACGGCACCTACACGATCACGCTCACCGAAGAAGAGTGGTCCTACGTAAACCAGCTCGACCTCAACATGTTCCTGCGCGACGAAGAAGGGACCGGCTGGTTCGACCTCGGCATGGACAACGTCTACTCCTTCAATGACAACGGCGACCTCGTCGCCGATACCTCCGGCACCTGGCTTGCGGTGAACGGCCAGACCGTCGCCTACTATCACCTCGATACGGTCGAGGACGGCGACGCCTATACGATCACCGGCCGGATCCCGGCCTATCTCAACGGCGACCGCGTCAACCTTCTCGTGGTCTTCGACGACGAAAATCCGAACGGCTACATCGCCGGCGCGGTCTATGATTACGTCGACGGCGAGACGGAAACGGTCGCGAAGAGCCTGACCGAGATTAACGACGGCGATGAGATCGACTTCGTCTGCGACTACTACGGCAGGGACGGCTCCTATGAAGACAGCTACCTGATCGGCGAGACGCTCGTCGTAAACGGCGCGCTTACGCTGAGCGACATGTACATTCCGGCGGCCCGTGCACGGATCACCTACTGCTTCCGGGATATGTACGAGCAGGAATACTGGTCCGACCCGCTTTCCGTCACCGCGGGGGGCTGACGCTCTTTCGACGGCCGCGGCGGCTGATCCGCTTTCGCTGACTGCGGGCGGCTGGCCGCGGGCAACTGATCCGGGCTCGAAGAGCCCTGAAAAATCCATTCTGAAAAAGTAAGACGGACGCAGACCGGTATATTCCGGAATGCGTCCGTTTCTTCTATTTCTCTATGATCTTTCTTCCGGCCGTGCCGGTCATTCTTCCTGCGCCATCTCCGCAGTTTCCGGCCGGTCTGTATCTTCGGCCGCCGGCTGCTTCGTATCCTCCGGCTCCGGCTGCTCCGCCTCTGCCGCGGCGTCCGCCGGTTTGTCTTCCTTCACCTTCGCCGCGCCGGCGACCGTAACGCCGGGCGCGAGGTTCATGAGCCGGACGCCCATCGTGTTGCGGCCCTGCAGGGAAATGGAGCTGCACGCCATGCGGATGAGGACGCCTTCCGTCGTGATCATGAGGACCGAATCCTCTTCGGTCACCGCGAGGATCGACACGATCTCGCCGGTGCGCTCCGTCACCTTGTGGCAGCGGATTCCCATGCCGCCGCGGTTGTGAAGCGGGAAGCCCTGCATCGGCGTCATCTTCCCGACGCCCTTTTCCGAAACGACGAGCAGGTTCGTACCCTGCGAATTGACCTGCATGCCGACTAGTTCGTCGCCTTCCGAAAGCCGCATGCCGCGCACGCCTGCCGCGCTCCGGCCCATCGACCGGACGTCGCTCTCACGGAAACGGATGCACTGGCCGCGCCGGGACGCAAGGAAGATCTCCCGCCAGCCGTCCGTATACACGACGCCGATCAGTTCGTCTTCCTCCGCAAGGTTGATCGCGTTGAGGCCGACCTTCCGCACGTTCCGGAAGTCCTCGATCGGGGTCTTCTTCACGACGCCCCGTTTCGTGGCCATGAAAAGATACGCATCCGCAAGGTCCTTGGGCAGCGGGATCACCGCCGTGACCTTTTCGCCCGGCAGAAGCTGCAGGAGATTGACTGTCGCCGTCCCGCGCGCCTGCCGCGAGGCCTCCGGGATCTCGTACGCCTTCAGCTGGTATACCCGGCCTTTATTCGTAAAGAAGAACAGCTTCGTGTGGGTATTCGTCATGAAGAGATCCGCCACGTAGTCGTTCTCGATCGTCTGCATGCCGCGGATGCCCTTGCCGCCGCGGTTCTGCTCGCGGAAATTGTCGGGCGTCATGCGCTTGACGTACCCGCCGTGGGTCGCCGTGATCACGCACGGCTCGTCCGCGATCAGATCCTCGATCGTGAGGTCGTCTTCGTCAAAACCGATCTTCGTCCGGCGGTCGTCGCCGTATTTGGCGGAGATGGCAAGGAGCTCTTCCCGGATCACGCCGAGCAGAAGCTTCTTATCCGCGAGGATCGCGCGCAGACGGTCGATCGTGATCTTGAGCTGCCGGTATTCCTCCTCGATCTTCGCGCGTTCCAGTCCGGTAAGGGCGCGGAGACGCATATCGACGATCGCCTGCGCCTGCGCGTCGGAAAGGCCGAACGCCTCCATGAGGGAAGCCTTGGCGGCCGCAACGTTTTCCGAAGAGCGGATGATGCGGATCACTTCGTCGATATGATCGAGCGCGATGAGCAGTCCTTCCAGGATATGGGCCCGCTCGAGCGCCTTGTTGAGCTCGAACTGCGTGCGCCGCGTGACGACGTCTTCCTGATGCTTCAGGTAATATTCCAGGATCTGCAGAAGGTTCAGGATCTTCGGCTGCCCGTCCACAAGGGCCAGCATGATCACGCCGAAGGTGTCGAGAAGCTGCGTGTGCTTTTCAAGCTGCTTGAGGATGACGTTCGCGTTCGCGTCGCGCCTGAGCTCGATGCAGATATCCATGCCCTCGCGGCTCGTATGGTCGTTGAGGGCGGTGATGCCGTCGATCTTCTTATCCTTGACGAGGTCGGCGATCGACGCGATAAGGCGCGCCTTGTTGACCATGTACGGAAGCTCCGACACATGGATCTCGCTCTTGCCGTTCGGCAGCGTTTCGATGCGGCTCACGGCGCGGACGCGGATCCTTCCCTTGCCGGTACGGTACGCGTCGTTGATCCCTCTGTAGCCGATTACCTCGGCGCCGGTCGGGAAATCAGGTCCCTTCACGATCGCCATGACTTCGTCGATCGTGGTGTCGCGGTCCTCTTCGACGCGGTTGTCGATGATCTTCACGACCGCGTCGATCGTTTCGCGGAGGTTGTGCGGCGGGATATTCGTGGCCATGCCGACCGCGATGCCCGTGCCGCCGTTCACCAGAAGGTTCGGGAAACGGGACGGCATGATGACCGGCTCGCGCTCGGTCTCATCGAAGTTCGGCGCGAAATCCACGGTATCCTTGCCGATATCGGCGATCATTTCCATGGATATCTTGGAAAGCCGCGCCTCTGTGTAACGCATGGCCGCCGGCGGGTCGCCGTCCACGGAACCGAAGTTGCCGTGCCCGTCGATCAGCGGATAGCGGGTGGACCAGTCCTGCGCCAGATTGACCAGGGCGCCGTAGATCGAGCTGTCGCCGTGCGGATGATATTTACCCATCGTATCGCCGACGATACGGGCGCTCTTCCTGTGCGGCTTGTCCGGCGTATTGCCCAGTTCGATCATCGAGTACAGAACGCGCCGCTGCACGGGCTTCAGTCCGTCCCGCACGTCCGGCAGCGCGCGTGAGACGATAACGCTCATCGCGTACTCGATGTAGGACTTTTCCATGGTCTTCTTCAGGTCTACTTCATGGATCCTGTCAAATATTTTATCGTCCATTCCGGTCGCTTCCTTTTATATTCAGGCTGTTTCTGCCGTTCGTAATATCTTTTCCCTGGTCCCTGAAAAGGACCGCCTGTCTGCTTTATGGGTACTGTTCTGCCCGCGCCCTTTATACGTCCAGATTCTCCGCGTATTTCGCGTTCTCTTCGATGAACTCGCGCCGCGGCTCCACGTCGTCGCCCATGAGCGTCGTGAACGTGAGGTCGATCTCCGCCGACATCGCGTCGTCCATCGTGACGCGCTTCAGGGTCCGGGTCTCCGGGTCCATCGTCGTCTCCCAGAGCTGGTCGGCGTCCATTTCGCCGAGACCTTTATACCGCTGGACCTTGTTATTGCCGTCGCGGCCGATCTCCTGCATGATGGCTTCCAGCTGCTCGTCGTTGTAGGCGTACCAGACCTTCTTGTTCTTTTCCACCTTATAGAGCGGCGGCGTCGCAAGATACACATGCCCCGTCCGGATGAGCTCCGGCATGAAGCGGTA
>JAFOIS010000195.1 GCA_017420605.1 Lachnospiraceae bacterium
ATCACGGGAGATTACAGACCCGATCCGAAACGGCGCTATCCCGTCGATCATTTCAAAAAGGCATTTAAAGCCCGCGGTAAGGTTCAAAAGGCGAGGCTTTACGCAACGGCAAGAGGCGTCTACGACGTTACGGTCAACGGCACGCGGATCGAGGATTTTATCCTTTCGCCGGGCAGCACGGACTATCGGAAGCGGATCCAGGTCCAGACCTATGACGTGACCGGGCTTCTTCAGAATGAGAACGTCATTGAGCTCCGTCTTGCCGACGGCTGGTTCCGCGGGAGCGTCGCGGCCTACGGCGTCACAAACGTCTTCGGAAAAGAGACGAGCGTCCTTGCGCAGCTCGAGATCACCGATGCCGATGGAAGTCAGGACACGGTCGTCACCGATAAGACCTGGTCCTGGTCGAACGACGGGCCCGTCCGCTTTGCGGATCTTAAGGACGGCGAAGTATATAACGCCGCGATGAAGCCGGGATACGCGGGCACGGCAAAGACCGCCGCCGCACCGAAGGGCGTGCTTCTTAGCGCGTCGGACAACGTGCCGGTCACGGAGCACGAGCGTTTCACACCGCGCCTTCTGCCGGGGAAGGTGCTCGATTTCGGGCAGAACATCGCCGGATCCCTTGCATTCCGCATAAAGGGCAGAAAAGGGCAGAAGATCCGCATCGTCTGCAGCGAACTTTACGATGAAAAGGCCGGAAAAGTCATAATGAACGCGTCGGAGACGAAGCCGGCCGGCGGCTGGACGCAGCAGAAGCTGATCATGAAACTCATGACCCAGTCGGTGAAAGGGGAGAGCGTCCTTACGCCGCTGCAGGAGATCCTCTTCACCTGCTCCGGCGGCGAAGACTCATATAAGACCTCCTTTACGGTGTTCGGCTTCCGCTACGCGCAGATCTTCGGCGATATCGATATAAGGCCCGAAGACTTCACGGCCATTGCCGTCTATTCCGATATGGAGCAGACGGGCGATTTCGCCTGCTCCGACGAACGCGTGAACCGGCTTCTTAAGAACACCCGCTGGAGCATGAAGGGCAACTACCTCGACGTGCCGACCGACTGCCCGACCAGGGAGCGCCTGGGCTGGACCGGCGACGCGCAGGTGTTTTTCGATACCGGCGCGTATCTTATGGACACCGCCTCTTTCTTCCGGAAGTGGCTGCGCGACATGGAAGACGGCCAGTATAAAGACGGTTTCATCAGCGCCGTCGTGCCTTACAGCGGCGTCGAAATGATGTACAAGGCGACCGGCGGCTCGGTGGGCTGGGCGGATGCGGTGTATCTTGTGCCGTACCGCTACTATAAGCGCTTCGGGGACAGCAAACTTCTCCGCGACTGCTGGCCGATGATGAAAAAGTACGCCGATACGCTGCTTGGAAAAATCGAGAAGGACGGCCACTACGAAAAGGGGATCCACCTCGGCGAGTGGCTGGAGCCGGAGGAGTTCCGCGACAAAGTGCAGGGCGCAAAGGCAAAGCATCCGGAGGAGTGTACGGCATACCTGTATCTCACCATGCGCACCATGGCGAAGATCGCCTCGATCCTCGGCGAGGACGGCGATGCGTACGGAAAAGCCGCGGAGCGCGCAAAAGCCGCCTATGCCGCCTATGCCGAGCTCGATACCGGCCGGCAGGCAAAGCTCGTGCGGCCTCTCGCGCTGGGACTCCTTGACGGGGAAGAGAAGGAAAAGGCGCAGAAGCGCCTCGTCAAAGCGGCGGAGGATTATCGTTTCCGCGTCGGCACGGGCTTCCTTTCCACGCCGTTTTTGCTCTCGGAACTGACGAAAGCAGGAGAGAGCGGGACCGCCTATAAGATGCTCCTCAATACCGAAAAGCCGGGCTGGCTCTACGAGGTCCTGCAGGGCGCGACGACCGTCTGGGAGACCTGGGAAGGGTATACCGGGAGAGGCGGCAACGGGAGTCTTAACCATTATTCGCCCGGCGCGGTCTGCCAGTGGCTCTTTGATACCTGCGCGGGCATCCGTCCGGACGGAGAGAATCATTTCCTGATCGCGCCTGTACCGGGCGGAGAGCTTTCCTGGGCGGAAGGGAGCTACAGGAGCCTTTACGGCGAGGTGAAGAGCCGCTGGGAAAAGACGGACGGCGACATAAGGTATACGGTCACGGTTCCGGCGGGCTGCACGGCAGACGTACGCCTTACGGACGGACGGGAAGAGACTTTTGCGGCCGGCGTGCATGTGTTATAATCAAACAGGAAAATAAGATCTGCCGGACCGCGAACATTTCCACCGGTCCCGCGGATCGCTAAGAAAACGGGTGCGCCCGGTTATTGTTTTGATAACCGGGCGTTTTTTCGGGTATAAGAGACCGCAGAATGGACAGTCATATCGACTTTACAAAAGGAAAGATCGTCCTGCCGCTGCTCCGGTTCGTCGGACCGGTGTTCGTCGCCCTGTTCCTGCAGGCCATGTACGGCGCCGTGGATCTTATGATCGTGGGGAAGTTCGCGGAAGCCGCGGATGTTTCCGCCGTCGCGACGGGATCGCAGATCACGCTTACGCTCACGGGCCTCATCAGTTCGCTCGCGATGGGAATGACGATCCTCATCGGGGTCAGGATCGGCATGGGGAGACCGGAAGAGGGCGGCCGGATCGTCGGGAGCGGGATCCTGCTTTTTGCGGTCATCGGGGTGATCGCAACGGGGCTCGTCACGGCGCTTTCGCCGCAGCTGGCGTCTCTCATGCAGGCGCCGGCGGAAGCGTTTTCGCTTACGGCGGCGTATATCCGGATCTGCGGCTTCGGC
>JAFOIS010000196.1 GCA_017420605.1 Lachnospiraceae bacterium
TCGTCATGAGTTTCCCACATGGTATTGTTCACCGTCACGGACTGGTATTCTCCCGGCACCTCGGTCGATTCCTCGTGCTCCGGAACATATTTTTCCAGTTTGACGCTGTTTACGGAAACGGTATTGCCGGCCGGAGTCTTGCCTACCATAAGCTGCAGGATAAGTTTATCCGGAGTCGCGTCGGAAGGGACGTCGAACTCGCAGACATAATCGCGCTCCGCGCCTTCCGCAAAGCTCTGTCCGTACAGGGCGCCGTAGCCCTTCTCCGCATCGCCGTTGTTATAGCAGATCTCGAAATCAAACGCCTTATCCGACTTGATCTTTGCCGTGACGCGGTATTTCGTTCCGGCCTCCAGCACGGTCTGTGTGTCGACAAAAAGCTTGGACTGCCATACACCCAGTTCCGGCGCCGGGATCTTCGTGACGACAAGGGATGTCCCGTTTACGGACTGCTCATATCCGTCGTCGTGCGCCTCGGTCGCCGTAAGGCCGGCGATCTCCACCGGCTTGTACGCGCCCTCGCTCTGTCCGGAGGTGGTGACCTCCTGGATCTTAAGGCCGCTTACCGTAATGACGTTGCCGGAGGTGTCTTCCGTCTGTCCGAGCTGGAAACGGAGGACCAGCGGCCCGTGGCTTGCATCCGGCGTAAAGCGATAGCTCACCGGCTGGCTTGCGCCGGCGGTAAGGCTCTGGCCGTACAGGGCGCCGTAGGCCTTTTCTTCCGATCCGTCGAAGCAGACTTCATAGACCGGCTGCGTTTTCTCCGCTACGATATCGTAGCTGACGGCATATTTCTTTCCGGCCTCCGGGGTAAAGCCCGTGTTGATGAGAAGTCCGGAGTTCCACAGATCCCGTCCCTCGGACGGTGCCTCGTCGATGCTCAGCGTGGCCGTACGTCCCGAAGCGGTAACGCTCTGGGTATACGCGCCGTTATTATGATCATATACATTGCGTCCGGTGCTGTAGGAGAAGTCCTCGGGAAGGACGTTTTTATAGGCTGAGTCGTCCTGCGGCGCGGCGTTCGTCTCATAGGAGAAAGCCGGCATGACGTTCGAATACCGGATCTGGATGGTCTCCACCGTAAGGTTGCTCAGCGTGACCGTATTGCCCGCGGCCGAATCCGTTTTGCCGAGTTGCAGGCGGAGCGTAAGCGG
The DNA here is from genome assembly GCA_017420605.1 of Lachnospiraceae bacterium. Classification (GTDB taxonomy): domain Bacteria; phylum Bacillota; class Clostridia; order Lachnospirales; family Lachnospiraceae; genus Chordicoccus. Next base: position 1,155 of record JAFOIS010000196.1, read on the forward strand.
TCCGTGGGCTGCATCCGGCGTGAAGATCCGCTCGACATGATCGGTGCCGCCCGCGCGGAGACGCCGCCCGTAAAGCGCGCCGTACGCATTTTCGGTCTCACCGTCGAAGCATACTTCGTATTCCTGGTTCGCGGTGGAGGAAAGGTCATACCTGACCCGGTAGCTCGTACCCGCCTGAAGCTCAACGCCGGTATCCGCGTAGAGCCGTACCTTCCACACGCCGCGGTCGTCCGCATTTTCCGGCGCCTTGTTGATATGCAGCGTCGCGCTCGTGGCGGTCTCCATGTAACTTACGTCATAGCCGTCGTCGTTCTGCGCATACACGGTATCCGTACCGCTGTAAAGCACGGCAGAGAGCGTGACCGGCTGTTCGGATCCCGGGACCGCTTCGTCAATGACCGCCCCGGTCTCGACGGCCGTATCCAGCGCGAAGTCCGCAGGCAGAAGACCCGTATAATGGTCTCTGATGATCTCCACGTGAAGATTGCCGACAATGACCTGGCAGCCTTCCGGCGCTTCGCCGAGCGAGAACTGAATGACAAGTTCGTCGCCGTCGCCGCTGCCGCTTACAACGGCTTCCACACGCTTAACTTCGCCCGCCTTCAGCTTCTGATCATACAGCGCGCCGTAGCCCTTTTCTTCGTCGCCGTTGTTGAAGAGGACTTCGAACGGCATATCCTGGTCGCACATCGCGTCCGCGGTGATATGATAGCGCACGCCCGCCTGCGGGATGAGGCCGGTCTTAATGTAAAGTCTTGAACGCCAGATGCCGGGATCCCAGGGCGATGCAAGGTAATTGACGTTGACCGTGCCGCCGTTGCGGACAAGGATCGTGCCGTAACCCTGGTCGTGCTTCTCGTATACGGCCGTCTCCTTCTCGAAGTTTACCGGGGAAGGAAGCGCGTCTTCATATTCGACCTCATCCGCGTACTCTTCTACCTCGATCTCGGTAAAGTCGATCGTGAAGGCCGGGAGCATGCCGAGCTGAAGATCGAAATAGCTCGTGCCGCCCGTGGCGATCATGATACCCGTGACACTGTTCTCGCCCTTTTTGATCGGGAACTCCTGGAAATCCCCGAACTTGACCGTACCTTCCACATCCGAGCGGAAACGGTACGTCACGAAATAATCGCGGCCCGCGACGGTCGGATAATTGCACTCCAGTTTGACGTGCCACGCCTCGCCGTCGGTCTTGTCGGCGATGAAACGGTAGACGCCGTCTACAGCCTCGCCGCTGCCCGAAACGTCGGAGCCTTCAAATTTGGCCCGAAACAGCGTGTTCTCCACCCTGACGGGGGTTACGGCTCCTTCCTGCGGAGCATCCGGTACCGCCGGCAGATCCCTGAAATCCGGGATCTCCATTTCCATATCTTCCGCATCCGATCCTTCCGGAGCTGCCTGTCCGCAGCTGGATAAAAGAAGCGCAAACAGAAGCAGGAATGCGATCACGATCCTTGTGCGTCTCATCGTATGACCCTCCTCTGACACCGGCCGTCCTGCACAGCAAAAAACTGCAGGTCCGTCCTGCATACATGTTTTACACGAAAAATGTGCAAAATGTAAACTTTTCTCCATAATCCAGTATAAAATATTGTTTATTCTATGTCAACGTTCTGTATGCAAATGTTCATTTTTCGTCTTTATTCACTATTCCTTTCCATTTCGTCAGCCTCTTAAATGTATAGTTTTTAGGCATGGTTTACATTTTGTAAACATTGCTTTCCATAAACCGTCATGATACAATAACCGCAACGGTTATTCGGCAAGGGGAAATTTATTTATGGCGCTGAAAAAAATCACTATGCAGGAGATCGCGGACGCCTGCGGTCTGTCGCGTAATACCGTTTCCAAAGTTTTTAACGACCGGGGATCCGTTCCGGAAGCCACAAGAAATCTTGTCCTTTCCAAGGCGCAGGAGATCGGCTATTTTCTGCGCACCGCAGAAGGCGGATCCGGCAGGGAGCCGGGCGGAAACGTTGCGATCCTGACGCAGCACAAGCTCTTAAGCCACAACTTCGGTGCCTATTTCATCACAAGCTTCACCGACCAGATCTGCCGTGCAGGCTACACCATGCGGATCTATGAAGTCTCCGCCAACGAACTCCTTCAGAAAAAACTGCCGCCGCATTTCGATCCCGAACATACGGCAGGGATCCTCAGCATCGAACTGTTTGACCGGGAGTATTTCGATCTGATCCTCTCCCTGGGCATCCCGACCGTCTATGTGGACGGATATGCCGGTGTGCGTGAGTCAACGATCCGCTGTGATTTTGTATCCATGGAAAACTATTCCAGTGAAGCCGCCATGGTGAAGCGCATGATCGCCGGCGGCGCCAGGCGGCTCGGTTTTGTCGGCGATATCGACCACTGCAACAGTTTTTACGAGCGCTGGGTCGGTTTCTGCAAAGCGCTTTCGGATGCCGGCCTTTCCGCTGACAGGAATCTCTGTATTCTGAAAGAAGACAGCGATCTGTATAAGGACACCGAATGGCTCATCAGCCAGCTGTCCGCCATGCCCGCCATGCCGGATGCTTTCGCCTGTGCCAATGACTTTCTGGCCATTCACCTGATGACCGCGCTGAAACAGATGGGATTTTCCATTCCCAAAGACGTGATGATCGCGGGCTTCGACGGTTCGCCGGAGGCTTCTGTGGTCGAACCGTCCCTGACCACCGCGCGGATCCCGAGTACAGATATCGGAAGACTCGCGGCGTTTCTGCTCACGGAACGGATCCGTCTGCCGGAGTTTCCCTTCCACTGGACCGACGTCAAGACAGTACCGGTCTTCGGGAAAAGCACCGGCGGAAACGGCGTCTGAAAATGCCGTACAGCTGCAGTACTTTTACGGAGAAACAAAAAAATACCGCTGAAACGCTTATTTAAAGCGATTCAGCGGTTTTTGTTCGCCTGTGCCGCAGGCGGGACTCGAACCCGCACGAAGGAAACCTTCAAGGGATTTTAAGTCCCTGGCGTCTGCCAATTCCGCCACTGCGGCGTAGCGACCCAGAACGGACTCGAACCGTCGACCTCCGCCGTGACAGGGCGGCGCTCTAACCAACTGAGCCACTGGGCCTTAATGGATCTTCAGGGACTTGAACCCCGGACCGATCGGTTATGAGCCGACTGCTCTAACCAACTGAGCTAAAGATCCGACTTCCGACGCATCGATCCGGCGTGCGTCCTTGACTCCCCGAGTAGGGCTCGAACCTACAACCCTTCGGTTAACAGCCGAATGCTCTGCCATTGAGCTATCGAGGAACATTTCTGAACGGAGAAGGGGGGATTTGAACCCCCGCGCCGCTATTAACGACCTGCACCCTTTCCAGGGGTGTCCCTTCGGCCAGCTTGGGTACTTCTCCTTGCCCGAAAACAAAGGTATTATAACAGAGCTTTTTTACAATTGCAACTAAAATGCTTCGACTTGTCGAACATCATTTCTTTCGGTATAATGAACGGGACGGCGCCGGGGAGCGCCGCGGAACGGAGAGGAATGGAAAAGACAGCAGACAGAACAGAAAGCGCAGCAAAGCGCACGGCGGTACTGCTCTCTTCCTACAACGGGGAGCGGTTCATCCGGGAGCAGATCGAGAGCATTCTCGCGCAGGAAAACGCGGGGCCGGTCGATCTTTACGTCCGTGACGACGCGTCCTCCGACGGCACGTGCGGCATCGTGCGGGAGCTGATGAAGGCGCATGAGAACCTGTTCCTCATCGAAGGCGCGCACGCCGGCTCCACCGAAAGCTTCTTTTCTCTTCTGCACGCAGCGCAGGATTATGATTACTACGCGCTCTCCGACCAGGACGACGTCTGGCTTCCGGACAAGCTCTCTTCCGCCCTTGCGGCGCTGTCGGACGCGGAACGCGGCGCTTCTTCGGGATCCGCCGGGAAAGACGCTTCGCCGGCGCCTCTCCTTTACGCCTGCACGTCCTACCTTGCCGATCCCGTACTTCGGAAAAGCGGTCATATCTCGCAGACACAGCGGCGCGCGATCACATTTTACAATACCGCCGTCCAGAATATCTGCATGGGTCACAACCAGGTCATGAACCGTGCGCTGCGCGACCTGCTTACGTCCATGCCGCTCGATACCGGTAAGATCTATGCCCACGATATGTGGATCACCCAGACGGCTTCAGCTGCCGGAACGATCCTGTTCGACAATACGCCGCATACCCTGTACCGTCAGCACGAGGGCAACGAGCTCGGCTTCGGCACGGGACCGTTCAGCTGGGCGAAACGCCGCTTCGAGCGCGCAAAGTCCGGCGAGACCGAAAAGATCGCGCGTCAGACCGCGTATTTTGTGGATACGATGGCGTCTTATCTATCAGAAGAAGAAATACGGGAGGCGAAAGCCTTCCTTTCCGCGCGGTCCTTCCCCGACCGGCTGCGCCTTGCCATACGCACGAAGTTTTACCGCCAGAAAAAAACGGAGACGGTCCTCTTCCGTCTCCTGTATCTGTCCGGCGGCTACCGCGCCTGAGTTTCCGTCTGTACTTTCCATCTGCCGCCGCTCCGTCTCCTGCAGCCGTCCGGATCGTCCTGCTCAGAACGATTCAATGAGGCCCCGGATCCCCTCTTCTTCGTAGATCTCCTTGTAATACCCCAGTTCTTCGCGGATCAGGCCGTCGATGACGCGCATGCCGAGCACTTCCACCGGCGCTTTATCATCGGTAAGCAGATAGTTTCCCTTCGTATAAGGCGTTATCTCCGAAACGTGCCTCTCCCAGAAGGCACGAAGCTCGCCGTCGGCAATGGAGGAGATGCCCTCTTCCATGTCGTTCAGCATATTTTCATTTTCCGACGCGAAAAGCTCCCGGTTCGTCGTCCACGGGACGTCCGCCGTATATACATACGGAAAGACGGCGGCCACCGTGTCGGACAGATAGTCCGTGATGCTCCCCTCTTCCTCCGAATACATGTTCATGTTCATGACGAGGACGCCGCCCGGGGCAAGGTGCTCCCGTACGAGCCGGAAAAATTCGATCGAACTCATCTGGAACGGGATCGTGATATCGCGGTACGCGTCGACCATAATGATATCGTATGTTCCCTCGACCGCCGCGAGGTATGCCCGCCCGTCGTAGGTCACGACCGGGATCTTCTCATCCAGATAGAAATACGTGTGCGCAAGGTCTGTGATCTTTTCGTCGATCTCAACGCCTTCCGCTTCCATGGAAGGAAAATACCGTCCGCACATCGTCGGGTACGTGCCCGTGCCCATTCCCAGGATCAGCATGCGCGGACCGCCGTCTCCTTCCGTGCTGCCGGCCGGATCCTTTGCGCTCCCTTCCGCCGGAATAGACGCCATGAGCGGCGCCGCCGTCGCGTAATCATAATACATGCCGGTCAGTCCCTCATTTTTCATATGGACGGACTGCACCCCGAAAAGGACGTTGGTCGAAAGAATGATGCTGTCCGCCTCTTCCCGGACCTGCAGATAATTGTAGACGGATTCCCCTTCATAGGTAAGATCGTTCTCCCAGAACGCGAAATGCGAGGAGGAGCCGAACAGGGCGCAGAGAAGATACAGGATCACGGCGATGATGCAGCCCGCATAGTGCCGTTTCTCGGAAAGGAAATATACCACTGCAAGAAGCAGCAGCACGCCGGAGAACAGAAGGAAGGTCACTGCCGTGCCTACCGCGGGGATGGTCACGAACGTCGGCAGGAACGTACCGAGAATGCTGCCGATCGTATTCGCCGCGCCGAGACGGCCGACTACGCTGCCGCTCTCACTGAGATTCCCGATCGTATATTTGACGAGGGAAGGCGTTACAGTTCCGAGAAGGAAGAGCGGAAATACGAAAATGACCATGCAGGAGGCAAGCGCCGCCCAGATGAGGAATCCCGTGTTGACAGAGATGACGAGCAGCCCCGTGATGCCGATGATGAGGTATTTCCCGACGAGCGGGATCGCGGCGATCCATACGGCCGCGACGAGGATCCGACGGTAGAGCCGGTCCGGATCCGGATGTTTATCCGCGCTCCGGCCTCCGTAAAGATTGCCGAGCGCCATCGCGATCATGATCGTGCCGATCACGATCGTCCATACGATCTGCGAGGAACTGAAATACGGCGCAAGCAGCCGGTTTGCCCCGAGTTCGACGGCCATGACCGCCATGCCGGAGAAAAACTCCGTCAGGTAGAGATACCCTTTATTGTTCAGGATAGACTTTTTTTCTTTCATATTACGCTTCGTTCTCCGCCTCTTCCCGTTCTCCGCTCCCTGCGGACACATCCGGCGTCCCGTCCCTGCCCGGCTCCCCGGCATCGTCCGGGCTTTCCTGCTTTTCCGATCCGGCCGGCACATGCGGCGCCGAAAGGATCTTCGGTATGCCCGTCCCGGGGGCCGCGCTGAGAAAGACTGCGTACTGCTTTGTCTTCGTCTCGATCCGGCTCCCGTCTATGATCGTAAAGCCGTTTGCCGTAAACAGTCCCCGGAAATCCTTCGCACTCCATTTCGGCAGGGCAAAGGCGCCGCCGATATGCAGCATCGCATAGCGGAGGCGCGTTGCGCGTCCGCCGCCGGATACCGGGTTCACCGCGAGGAGGATCCCGTCTTCCCGGAGCACGCGCCGTATCTCGGAAAGCATTTTTTCCGGCTGCTGCGTCATGCCGAAACCGCCGGCCGTAAATACGACGTCGAAGCTGCCTTCCTCATAGGGCAGCGCAAACGGTTCCTGCACGGCAAAATGTATGCGGCTGTCATAGCCGTCGTTTTTTGCCGCCTGGATCATCGCGGCGGAAAAGTCGATCGCCTCCCAGAAGTGCACATACCCGGCAAGACGTCTCGACAGGGCGCCTCGCCCGCAGCAGATCTCGAGCACGTTCTGGTCGGCGGACAGATACGGCATCGCAAGTTCGCAGATCCGGCCGGCGCATTCCCTGTCCGCGGCAAGCGTGCGGTCCGGGATCCCGTTCCCGATACGAAGGGCTCCCATATTTTTTCCGAACAGTTTCATTTCCAGCACCAAGCCGCAGGCACAGGCCGCCTCCGGCGCTCCTTCCCGGTTATCTTACCACACACGGCGTACTCCTTGCAATTTGATTGCGCCGCCGCGCCCCGCCTTAATGCCGGTGATCCTGCGGCGCCCTTCCGCCGCGTGCCGGCGGAGTGATATTGCGTTCCGAAAGCATTTATGGTATGCTTTGTAAGATCTTTAGTAGTTTTTCAGAAAGCAGGTGTACCGTGAAGATCCAGAAGTCCTCCGAAGATTATCTTGAAGCCATGCTGATGCTCAAGGAGAAGCGCGGCTTCATCCGTTCCATCGATATCGCGAATCTTCTCGGAGTGACCAAGCCGTCGGTGAGCTACGCGACGAAAAGGCTGCGCGAAAACGGCTATATCACGATGGATCCGGACGGCTTCATCACCCTCGAGGAGAAGGGACTTGCGATCGCGCAGGATATCTATATGCGCCATAAAGTCCTGACGGATTTCTTCATCCGCATCGGCGTCGACGAAGGCGTCGCCCGCGAGGATGCCTGCAAGATCGAGCACGATATCAGCGCGGAAAGTTTTTCCGCCCTCTGCCGCCACCTTGAAAGCGGCATGAACGCATAGGATATGCCGCAGGGCTCAGAAAGCCCGGCGTATCGATAAACACAATACACCAGATACTGGGGGAGCTTTTGCTGAGAGTGCGGCCTGTCCGCTGACCCTTGGAACCTGATCCGGATAATTCCGGCGAAGGGAAGTATGCATCGGGATCCGTCCCGCATATTCGAAAGTCCTCCCGCATGCCGGAGGCTTTTTTTATGCCCCGGTCATCCCGCGGACCGCGGGAGTGGGAAAGGAGAAGAAACTCATGGAAACCATCCGCAACCTGATCGTCACCGAAGAAGGCGGCCTTACCGGGGCCGGTTATGCCGTCTTTATCATCCTCGGCATTGCCGCGCTGCTTGTCGGCGCGTATATCGCCGGCCGCAGCAGCACACGGAAAAAGATGACCGCCCGGGAGCTTGCCTTCTGCGCGGTCGCGATCGCCCTTGCCTACGCGGCGAGCTTCGTCCCTCTGTTCAGGATGCCGTTCGGCGGCTCCGTCACGCTGTTTTCGATGCTCTTCATCGTACTCATCGCCTACTGGTACGGCCCGCAGACCGGCATCCTCGTCGGCTTTGCCTACGGCGTGCTGCAGTTCCTGCAGGAACCGTACTATCTTTCGCTCCTGCAGGTCTGCCTTGATTATCTCGTCGCCTTCGCGGCCCTCGGCGTCGCCGGCTTTTTCCGGAAACAGAAAAACGGCCTCATCAAAGGCTATCTCGCCGCTGTCTTCGCCCGCGGCGTCTTCGCTTCGCTTGCAGGTTATCTTTTCTGGATGGAATATATGCCGGACAACTTCCCGAAGTCGCTTACGGCAGTCTATCCGGTCGTCTATAACTACATGTATCTCATCGCGGAGGCTGTGCTCACCGTCATCCTTCTTGCGATCCCGGCCATGAAAAAAGCCGTGGCGCAGGTCACGAAGATGGCGCACGGCAATTGATCGGGAAAGAGCCGGCCCGGCGCCGCAGAAGGCGCAGGGCCGCGGAGGTCAGTCGATCCCGGGCAGCGTCTCCATCGGCGTGATGCCGAAGGAACGCAGTTTCCGAAGACCTCTTGCAACATTTTTCTCATCCAGAAGATGCGCGGGTGCGTGTGCGTCGATCCCCATGATCACGTCGCACCCGCATTTTTTTGCGACCATCCAGAATCCGTCGCAGGGATACCCCATACCTTTGAAAATGCCCTGTGCGGCCTTCCGGTAGCCGGAGATGTTATATTCCAGCGGGATCTTCTTCCGCTGCGCTGCCTCGCAGATCATGACGGCCGCCATTTCGCAGTAAGCATCCCACCGGGGATAGTCGGAAAAACAGTGGTCCGGATGCGCGACGTATGTAAACAGACCGGATTCGATCGCCCGCACGACGCAGGAGGTATACTCCCGCAGTTCTGTGCGCGTATCGTAATGTCCGGCATAGCGCGCCGCCGGATCCGAGGCTTTCGTATAATGCTCCCCGAGGATGAGGTAATCCGCCGTATCGTGCAGCATCCGGAGGTGCTCCGGATACTCCATGAAATATTCGCACTCCAGGCCGCAGTGGATGGTGATGCGGTCTTTGTACTTCTCTTTCAGGGCGCGGATCGTCTCATAATACTCCGGAAGCACCGCAAGATCCATGGCGACCGGCTTCAGACGGAAATTTTCATCCGCCGGCCACGGGCAGTGGTCCGCAAAACCGAGGATCCGGATCCCGGCTTCGACCGCCGCTCCGATATACTCCTCGTCCGTCCATGTTCCGGCGTGCGTGCACCGGAACGTATGCGTATGATAATTTGCTGTCAGCATCTTTTTTCCTTCTGTTTGTATCCTGCTTTGCGGCGGACCGCCGCCCGGTCCCGCTGTCCGCGTCAGATCACGTGCATCTGCTCCCATTTGCCCTGTTTATACCGGTGCAGGAAGATGATCGCCCGGAAGGTCCAGTCCATGGCCATCGCGACATACACGCCGTAGACGCCGAAGCCGAACACGCGGCCGAGGAGGAAGGCGCCCAGTACGCGGAAGCCCCACATGGAAGCGATGGAGATAATCGTCGTGTAGACCACGTCGCCGGCGGCACGGAGAATGTTCGGGATCATGAAGCTCGACGTATGGACGGTGATCTGTGCCGCCATCGTGATCGCTAGGCAGACGAAGATGACCGGCAGCATATCCGGTTCCGCGTGGAAAGCCGCGCAGATCGGCCGGTTGAGCACAAGCACGACGGCCGCCATGAACGCGTAGCCGAGGGTATTGATCTTGAACACGTTCCGGAAGAGCTTCTTGCAGTCGTCCGGCCGGCCGGCGCCCATGCATGTGCCCGCCGTGATGAACATCGTCGTCGACATGGCCGCGTTGAGGCACTGGCTCATGGACATGACGTTGTAGGCAATGTTGTAGGAGGCGATCACGTTCGTGCCCATCGGCGAAATGATCATCTGCAGGATCAGCCGGCCGCCGTTGAACAGAAGATTCTCGAACGAGATCGGGAAGCCGAACTTGAAGATGCGCTTAAGCAGCTGCCAGTCGAACACAAAGAGCGCCGGCAGCTTATAGCAGAGGATCGACTTACGGATCCGCTTGACGATGAAGACCGTGATCATCGTGAGGAAACGCATGCAGAAGATGGAAATGATAAGACCCCTGATGCCCCAGCCGAGGAAAATGACGAAGAACCAGTTGAGGATCCAGCAGATGCAGGAATTGATGAGGGCGATGATCGTGGAGGACTTTCCCTCCCCCACGCCGCGCAGGACCGCGCATTCCGTGGAATGGAAGGCGTAGAACGGCAGGGAAATGCAGTTGCCGGCAAGATAATATTTCGCGATCGTAAGAACGTCCGCCTCGGCGCCGCCGAAGAAGAACTGTACGATGCCGCCGCGGCAGAGGATCGAGAACAGGGCGAGCAGCGTGCCGAACAGGGTGACCGCCGTGATCGAGGATACCGCAGACCGCTTCATCTGCTCGAAGCGGTGTGCCCCGTGATACTGCGCGACGACGATGGACGCGCCGGTCGCGATGCCCGTGAAGACGGTCATCAGCATGGAAATGTACGTGTCGACCATGGAAACAGCCGACAGCGTCGTCATTCCCGCGCTGGAGATCACGAAAGAATTGATGAGGCTGAACAGGATCCCGAGCGTATTCTCCAGAAGAAGGGGAATAAACAGATCCTTGAACTCACTGTAAGAAACCGTCTCGCATGAAAGATGCCGTGCCAGATATCCCTGTGGCTTTGCTGCCGCTTCGTCCGCCATGTCTTACCGGGCTGCGCCCGTACCTCCGCCGTAGTGTGAGTTGGAAACGCGGTTTTCTTCCGTATGCACGATTGTATTCTGTTTCACCGGATTTGTCACGCAAAAATGCGCCGTTCCGGAATTTTCAGGCGTCCTTCGCCTTTCCCTTCCGAAGAAGCGGCATAAGATGGTTCCACAGAAGCGCCGCGTTGAGGACGAGGAAGAAGACGATCAGGATAAGGAGCGTGATGAGCGGCCGTTTCGGCGCGAGCGTCGCCAGCAGCATCATCGGGAAGCCGAGCACCATGGCCGGGAAGTTCTGATAGACCAGGTTGTCGGCCGCCGGCGTTTTAAACTCCGGATCCGCTTCGCGCAGCAGCATGATACCGGTGCTTGCGGTTCCCGTGAGCATGCCGTACATCATAAGGAACTGCTCCGCGCGGTAATCCGGGAAAAGCGTATTCGCGATGAACCGGTTGTAGAGCCAGGTCAGCACGAGCCCCGCGACAGCCAGGACGATGATGACGCCCCAGTAGCTTTTGATCGCCTCCAGCCGGATCGCCGCGATACCGGCGACGACCATGATGTCGAAGAAGAAATTCGAGAGCCGGTGCATCATGAATGAATTCCTGTATTCCCGTTTGATGACGCCCGCCTTGCGCAGTTTGTCAAGGATCGTGCGCAGAAGGATCGCCATCAGCACGCCGAAAAGGAAGTTGAAGCCGTAAATGACGGAGCGCAGCCCCGGAAGGAGAGACCCGATCAGGTAAAGGAACAGATACGTGAGGAAATAGGTCGCCGCGACGAGGCCGATCTCGACCGTGAGCTTGTCGATCCCGCCGTTCATCGGGATATCGCCTTCCGGATGGACCTCGGAAGCGTCGAACTTCTCTTCCGTCTCCTCCTTCCAGGCGAATAAGCCCTTCTTTTTCAGGATGTTCAGGAAAAACACACCGCCGATGCTCGCGGAAAGGAAACCCAGCGCCGCGATGGTAAGGCCGAAGCTCCTGCCGCCCGTAAAGCCGTAATCCGTTTCGAAGATGCTGCCGTAGTTCAGTGCCTGGCCTGTGCCCTGCCCGTATCCGAACGGAAGAAGAATGCCCGCCGCCGGGAAGAAGTTCCGCATGATCAGTGAAGCCACCAGGGTGATGAAAAGGCCGGCGATGCCCTGCATAAGATACGAGGAAACGGTCGTCATGCCGGTCTGCACGATCTCAAGGCGCCGCCTCTTCGAAAACTTCGCTTCCTTGGAGCGGAACGTCGAGGCGATAAAGCCGAGCGCCAGCGCGTGATAGGTCAGGATCTCGAGCGCCGAGATCCCCTGGTCTCCGAAAAACTGAAGGTCAAAAAGGCCGGTACCGGTCACGCGGCGCACGACCACGGAAAGAATAAGAAGAAAGAGACCCGCCAGTACCGAAGTCGGGATGAGGGACCGCCGGAGCGTTTTGCTGACGCGTTTTAAGCCGTTCGCGAGAATGAGCGAGATCAGCAGCACCGCCACCAGGTTGAATCCGCCCCAGACCTTATAATCCCAGAAATTCGACATTGTCCTCTCCCTTCTCACCTTTGTGATGATAAAAGATCTGCACATATTTCAATGCGTTGAAGCGTACATCGCCTTTGAGCTGCAGTACCTCTTCCCCGCAGTAAATATTGAGCTTGTTGCGTCCGAGCACCGTGACCGTGCCGATCTCATCAAACGGGATACGCCTGGCCCCGAGCATGATCCTGTCCCCGAAAAGCTGCACTTTCGCGTCCTTCTTCAGGAGTTCCTTGCGCTCGTAGAGATGGACGCGGGAAAGCCTGACCGTATCCGTATACATCGGTTTTTCCAGATACTGCGTAAGATCGAGAGTCCGGATATAGTCCGCCTGCGCGTCGTACCAGTCCGCCAGGAAGCGGTACGGAAAATGAAAACCGTCGCCTTCGATCTCCTTTGTCGGCAGATACGTCGCCGTGCGGCCGCATTTTTTGCAGGTGAACTTCGTCCCGTGGCTTTCGAACGCGCTCAGGCCGCAGAACGGACAGACGTACATGGCCCGTTCGAGATACTCCGCCGCCCGCTTTGAGCGGTAACTGCCGTCGGTCTTCGCCTCGTCGACCCACAGTTCTTTCCGGATGAGCGCGGTAAGATCCGCCGGATCCATATCCTTGTACTCCTCCGGCTCGATGACGCGCGCAGCGCCGGCCGTCATGGAACCCCGGCGGACGTCGTTGCTCCAGCGCGGATTCACGCCGTAGCCGCCCTCAATGCGGTAGATAACGATCGGTAGCGCCAGTCTCTTCGCAAGGCGCGACACGGCGGGATTGATATATACTGTACGGCCGTGATACGTCCGGTTGCCTTCCGGCGCCATGGCGATCGTGCCGCCCTCTTTCGCGACGTCCATGATCTGCCGGACCGCCCGGTAATCCGTCGTCTGCTTCCGGATCGGGACCGGCGCGACAAGAAACCGGATAAGTCGCGAGATCCAGCCGTTGGACAGGATATCCTCCGTCGACACGTAATAGACCGGGCCGCGGAAAGAGATGCCGACAAAAAACTGGTCGAACACCGTCTGATGATTCATAAGGACAAGATAGGCACGGTCCCCCTGTTCGCGGAAAGGTCTGATCCTCGCCCCGAAGACGAGCCGGGCATAAAGATACAGCGGCCACCGGACGATCGCCGTCACGATCCGGTGCCGGGGCCTTATCCACTTTTCCTGTTTTGGTTCCTGTCTCATGAAAATGCCGAAAAGACCGATCGCACGTCTCTGACTTACGCAGGCCATACCCCGCTGTTTTCTATATTACCCAAATCCTCGCCCGTTGAAAAGAAGAATCTTCCCGTGCGGGCAAATCTTCCCGCACGCGGCAGACTTCAGCCGCCGCTGCCGGAAGGCGCGCATAAAAAAAGCATGCGGAAAGCTTTGCATTGTCAGCCGTACCATGGCATACTGTAGGGTAAAGCACAGAGCGGTCTCTCCGGAAGGTGCCGCAGGATGCTTTATCGAAGAGGGGGAAAACGATCATTATGGCAAAACGAGACAGCAAGACAGACTGGCGGTACGGACGCCGCGTCAAGGCGCCGGGGCTGCA
>JAFOIS010000197.1 GCA_017420605.1 Lachnospiraceae bacterium
AAAAGAGTGCTAACAATCTTTATTGCAGTACGTCATGGACCTGAACGCCTCGCAGCCATCACATGCCGGCTACTGTCAGCCGCAGTTCTTCGTGAATCTTTCCGTTTGACGCAATAATCGCGGCAGGATGATCCGGGTCAATCGTTTGCCCATAAAAATCCGTTACCCTGCCGCCGGCCTCAGTCACTAGAAGGATTCCCGCCGCAAAGTCCCATGGCTGAAGGATCACTTCGAAAAAGCCGTCCATCCGCCCCATCGCCACCTGCGCAAGGCTGAGCGCCGCAGAACCGTCCCGGTGGACGTCCTGGCATTTCGTAAGCACGTCTCCGATCCGGCGCATGTTGTCGCGGATCCATTCCTTATGATAAGGCGCGACGCCGACGCCGATCACGGAGCGTCCAAGAGACGCCGCTTCCGAAACGCGTATCCGCTCCGCCCTGTCGGGATCTTTTCCCCGCATGAAGTACGCGCCCTTCCCGCGTTCGGCAAAAAAAGTCTCTTCATAATACGGATTGTAGATGACCGCCGCCGTGATCTCCCCGTTTTCACACAGGCCGAGCGAGACGGCATATGAAGGATTCCCGTGGATCAGGTTCGTCGTCCCGTCGATCGGATCGAGGATCCAGTGCGGCTTCGTAAGGTCGAGCTTCTCCCGGTCGCCCTCTTCTCCCATGAATCCGTATCCCGGGGCGTACTTTTCAAGTTCGCCCTTAAGATACGCCTGCACGGAAATATCCACCATCGTCACATAATCCGACACGCCCTTTTCCCGGATCATGGAGCGGAGCTCCGGGTGCGAAAGGATCTCATCCACTCCGTGGACACAGGATACGATATCTGTGATGATCATGTTCAGGCTCCGTTTTCCGAGGTTATACTCTGATACGCTGCAGGACGCCGGACAGCAGTCGTTCGGAACGGTTGCTTCACACCCTCCGAAGACCGCGCGGCATGCGTCCGGAACATTACTTCGCCCCCTGCAGGAGGCCGCGCAGCACGCGTCCGGAACGCTTGTAGATAAGGAACGTGACAAGGCTCGTGATCGCGTGCTTCACGAGATTGAACGGGAACACCGCGAACAGCATCAGCGTGACCTCATCCTTCACCAGCGGGTTCACCGCGCTCCCCGCAGCGACGATCGCTTCCATCGGCATGTGATAGAGGTTCGAATACAGCGGGAACATCACGAATGCGTTGAGGAAGATGCCGACGATACTGACGAGCACCGACGCGATGACCATGGACAGAACGGCCGTTTTCTTCGTCTTGTTCCTCTTATAAATGAGCGAGGCGCACAGCACGAAAACGCAGCTCATGGTCACGTTGCTGAATTCGCCGACGAAGGCGGTATTCGATCCCTGGAAGACGATCTTGAGCAGGATCTTGACGAAAATGACGATCACGCCGTCCAGCGGCCCCAGGAAAAAGCCGGCGAATAAGGCCGGCAGGTCCGCGACGTCAAAGTCGAGGAAGCTGGGGGCGAACCAGAGCGGGAAACGGATCAGCATGAGCACCATGCTGAGCGCGCCGAGCATGCCGAGGAAGGCAAGGCGCCTGGCATTCCATGCGGGCGCGGCTTTCTTTTCGATGCCGGCCGAAGAAGCCGCGTATCTTCCGGCGTCTTTAGCCGTTCCGCCCTGCGTGCTGTTTTTGGATTCCAGTGTTTCGAGTTTTTCAGACATGGGATTTTCCTCCTTCTTGTGTTTCAAGGAGAAAATAAAAAGGCTCCGGGCACACGGCTCAGAGCGATCTTATCTTCTTTCATCCGGACTATACCGTCGGTACCGGAATCTCACCGGTTCATGCCCAAAGGCTCGCGGACTATACCGCCGGTGGGGACTTGCACCCCGCCCTGAAGACTTCTATTCCGCCCGGTCACCCGGGCACTTTATTCTTCTGCATTGTATGCCCCGCGGGGCGGGATGTCAAGCCGCAGGGATCTGATTTTTCCGATCCCCCGGGGCAGGCGTCCCGCGGTGCTTATTCCGGATCCGTAAGCTCGATCCCGTTCTTTTCGAAGAACCGCAGGACCGTTTCGTCCCAGAAATGTTCGAGCGACCGGTCGGGCGTAAAGCCCCGAAGAGACGTACCGGTCGTTACGATCAGCGTCTTTCCGTCGAAATTGAAGTTGATGTAGAGGCCGTAGACGTCCGCTTCGGAGATCCCGGAGCCCGCCCTCTTAAGAAGCGCGGGCAGGTCTTTCTCCGCCAGCCGGAAAACGAACTGGAAGGAAAGCGGCGTCTTTTTCCCGCGGATCACGGCAAGCGCGTGCGGACGGACTTCTCCCCAGAGCACGTAAGATGTCTCCGGCTTTGCTTCTCCCTCTTCATAAAAGTCAGCCCGCCGTGTTCCGTCGATCTGATAGGAACAGAACGTCGTGATCTGGCACTGCACGAGTTCGAAACGGTCAAAGGCCGTCCCCGTCAGCATATGCGCCATCAAAGGTTTCTTCTGCAGAATGATTTTCGCTATCATAGGTACCGTTTACCGATTCATTTTCTCCGTTCAGAGGGCAGCATCCGCACTCTTGCGGACACCTGCAAAGCAGCCGGCTTTCGCGGCCGCTTTATCCGTTATTGTCCGCCATAAGGAACCAGGTCCCGTCGGTCATGATCTTTATGGTCTCCCCGTCTTCGACAAGCAGCATGCCGAGGACGTCCGTATACTTCGCGCGGTAGATGTTCTTCTCCGCGTCCACGATGTAGAGATAGGTATTGCCGCTCTCCACGATCGTCTCGCGCCGCATAACGGTGACAGTCTTTTCTTCAAACGCCGACGGATCCGGCATGACCGGTCCCTCATCCGGGATCGGTGTATCGTCGGAGACTGCCTCGTCCGCCGAGATCGTCCCGGCCAGAAGCGCGCGGTACTTGGAAATGCAGTCACCCTGGTTCGACGCGGTCGCGACGACGTTGTACTGTTCGACGTTGACCGCGGCGTACATCTTCACAAGGCCGCTGTTGTCTTTGAGGACCATGATGTAGGTGGGCTTTCCGTCCGTACGGATGAGCGACGGGAAGGACGCGTTGTAGCGCTTCTCCTGTACTTCGCCTTCCGCTGCCCCCATTGCGGAGAACTCGTCCGCGCCGGCGCAGGTGATGTACAGCGTTTCCTCGGTCCGCTCGTTGGAAAGGATAAAGCCGAGGTTTGAGCTGTCGTTGTTAAGCGAGGTCACGCCCGTGTAGATCCAGATGTCGCCGTCCTTGGAAAGGTAGCCGTAGTCCGAATTGTGGGCGTCGTCATTTCCCGTATACTCCGTGACCTTCTTGCAGCCGGCCTGGCCGAAGACCGTGTTCCAGAAGCCTGCATGGTACTGTGCGTGGTAATTGTACTGCTCGCAGATCAGATCGCCGTTGTAGACGACGTCGACCCACCGCGGGATCTCCCCGGTCGGATGGTACTCCACATTGCCGTTCGCCGGATCCACAAGGATCGCGCCGGTCACCTGCTTGCCGCCGAACATCCCTACGAGGTAGTTAAAGGTCGAGGCGACGTACCAGGGCCTGCCCTCCTCGTCGATCTCGAAATGCACGTTGTCGAACATTTTCGTCGGATAATGGAAACGGATGTGACGGATGAGGTTCTTCTGGAAAAAGGCGGAGGGAACGTACCGCATGCCCTGCTCCAGCGCGCGGTATTCGGCGCGCATGGCGACAGGATCGACAAGGACGTACCCCGGCACGCCGTTCGCCCGGTTGCGGTACCATTTAAAGAAACCGTCGTAAAGGAGCGGCGCCGTCTTGACCGGCTTGCCGCCGAGGTCGATCTGCGTGTAATCGCCGACGTTGTACTGGCTCACAAGGCCCGTGAGAGAACCGATCTCGCGGTCGCCGAGCCGCGCCGCGGAGCTCGTATCCATGAGGGCGATGCGGGAAGTATCCTCCGAAGACGGGATGTCCTCATAGGAGCCGTCCTCCACGGTCAGGATCCGGCTGTACGCCCTCGCGTAAAAGAGCTTCGAGCTCGTCACGAAATCAAGAACGATCGGCAGAATGAGGATCGCGCCGAGGATATAAAGGGGAAGCCGCCTTACATGGACCTTTTTCGGCGGGATCGTCCCGCCGCCCTGCATGCGCAGGTAATAGAGGCCGCAGAAGATCCCGGCCACGATAAAGAGATAACTCCAGAAGGGCCGGCTCTTCAGATTGATCGCAGGCAGGTTTACATAAAAGAGAAGCGCCGCGGCAATGACGGTCACCGCGATGATGACCGCAAGGCTCTTCCCCTTCGACATTTTGGAAAAGAGGCCGCTTCCGGTCTTCTGCGCGCTGCGCTTGAACTGCGTGAAATCGATCGTTTTCCCGTTCATGTTGACGTTTACCATATGGTATACCCTGCCTTTCTGTTGCTCTAAGGCTGCTGTTTTCCGCTTCCGTTTCCCGCAAGTCCTGTATGTCCTGTTTATAAAGGACAGGATGCGCCGCAGTGCCGGACCGCATTACCGCAGGAAGGACCGGACGCTCTCCCGTGCCTCTTTTTCCGCCTCCAGGATCTCCGTAAGATCCGGATCCGGCTTTGCGCGGTGCGCTTCCATCGCGCCTTCGATCCTGTCGTAAATATCAAGGAAGCGGATCTTTCCGTCAAGGAACTGCGCGACCGCCTCTTCATCCGCCGCGTTGTAGACAGTGGGCATGGTACCGCCGCGCTCCTCGGCGCGGTTGGCGAGCGGCAGTCCGCGGAACGTCTCCGTATCGGGTCTCAGAAAAGCGACCGGGCCTTTTTCCGTAAGATCGAGGACAGGCGTCGGG
>JAFOIS010000198.1 GCA_017420605.1 Lachnospiraceae bacterium
CACGGATCCCTACTGTGATCCGGATGATCCGGTCTATCAGGCGGACGCAAAGACGATCAAGGAGGAAGAGGAGTGTCTTGGAGCCAATCCATCGGAAGTGCAGCTGCCGCTGGCGTCAAAACCGGTTCTGCTGTGGCGGGCACTTGCGCCGGATCATATCCCGGACAGCGCCGTAAAGGGCCTCTTCTGGGACGGCGGAAAGATCTGCGGTATCTGCGGAGAAAAGGCGAAATACGCGTTCACGATCGAAGACGGGAAGCTTGCTTCTCTCTGCGCCTTCGCGGATCTTCCGGCGGAGGAGCAGGCGAAGTTCGAAGCGGGCTGTGCAAAGAAGTGCTTCACAAAGGATGATTTTACGGACCTTCCGTATGTGCCCGGCCGTCAGTACAAGGCAGTCGCCTCTGCGGAGGCGGACCTTCCGGGCGGCAAAAAGCTGGTCGGCACGATCGACGGCCTTCTGGCCCTTGTTACAGAAGACGGCGTCTGCGCTCTCGGCGCGCCGTGCGCGAACGGTCCGATCCATGCGCTGTCGGCAACGCCGGACGGCAGCAGGGTCTACGGCGTCGGCGGCGATGAAGAGGATGTCGCGACGCTGTTCACCTGGGACGCGAAACGGGGACTCCGTCCGCTCGGCTACATGGCGTTCGGCGGAACGAAGGACGATCAGGACTACGTGTTCCGTCTGACGTATGCGACGTCCCTTGCGGTGAGCCCGGACGGGAAATATCTGGCGGTCGCCTCGAACGAGAGGCTCGGGACCGTCGTAATCTACAGGATCGGATAAAGCGGCGGGACAGCCGTAAGCGGTCCGTCCGCACGGAGCGGCCGGAAACGGCGCAGTAAGAAAGCAAAGGTTGAAAAATGGGGCGTGCGGCATCGGGCTGTGCGCCCTGTTTAAAAAGGAGGGTGAAGCGCATTGAGGATTGACGGACATACCTACCTCGGAGAGGGGCGGTATAAAAAGCAGACGGTGGAAAAGATCCTTGCCGACATGGCTTGCTCCGGGATCGACCGGAGCGTGCTGGCGCCGATCGAGGAGGACATCACGGTCTATAACCGGGAAGGAAACGAACGCCTTCTCGCCGCGAAGGAAGCGCATCCGGATAAGTTCTACGCATTTGCCTGCGCCAATCCCTGGTACGGGGAGCAGGCGGAAAAGACGCTGCGCGACGCTTTTTGCGCGGGAATGGACGGCGTGTTTTTTGTCTCGTCCGTCCAGGGCTTTTCGATCAATGATCCGATCGTGGACCCGCTGATCGCGATCTGCGAGGAATTCGGCAAGCCCGCGTATTTCCATACGGCAACGCCGGCGTTCGCGCTGCCGCTGCAGCTGACGTACCTCGCGCGGCGGTTCCCGAAGGTGAATTTCATCATGGGGCATGCGGGCGCGAACGATTTCGTATACGACGTGCCGGCGTCGATGCGCGGCATGCATAATATCTATCTTGATACGAGCCTCAATTACTGTGAGTCGATCACCGGTATCGTCAGGGATTATCCGGAACGGGTCGTGTTCGGCAGCGATTCGCCGCGGAGCCCGCTTGCCTTTGAGCTGGACAAGGCGGAACGCGCCACGGACGATCCGGCGGTGAAAGATCTTGTGCTCGGCGGCAATATGCTCCGGATCCTGGGAGGTGAAACGGCATGAAGATCATCGATACGCATACGCATTATTCAGACGGTATCAGCGTGATCGGCGGCCCGCCGGTCTCCGCGGGACGCATGGTCGAAATAATGGATGAAAATAACGTCGAATGCTGCTGGTGCTCTTCCATGACGGCCCTGAACCGGGACTATCGCGAAGCGAACGAGCGGCAGTGGCTGGAGACGAAGGAGTATCCGGGGCGGTTCATGAATTACGTCGTCGTGAACGGCAATTATCCGGAACAGGTCGAAGACGAGATCCGGCGGTGCGTGGAAGACCGCGGGTTCGGCGGGCTCAAGTTCCACAACTGGTGTTCGGGCTTCCCGATCGACAGCAAAGGTACGCACCGCGCCATGGAACTGGCGATCGAATACGACATCCCGGTCCTCTTCCACGACGGCACGCCGCCGTGGGCGGAAACGCTTCAGGTCGCGGCGATGGCGGAGTATTATCCGGAAGCCCGCGTGATGATCGGGCACGCCGGTCTCTTTGACGCCTGGCAGTCGGCGATCCAGGCCTGCAATACGCACGACAATATCTGGCTCGGCATCTGCGGACCGTGCGTCGGCGACGCGGCGGAGATCATAAAGAGCGTAAGGCCCGACCGGATCCTTTTCGGCAGCGACTTTGCGGTCAACGACAAGCCGTACCTTTTGGCGGAGCGCATCAACGTCCTCAAACTTGCCTGCCCGGACGAAGCGCTGCAGCAGCAGATCTTTTACGATAATGCCGTGGAGATCCTGAAAAAGAGCCGGTGACGCCGGACGGGGCTGCGGAGCCGGAAAGGCCGGCGCAGCAGGAAAGGACGCTTATGACGGAACAGATTGGAGAATACAGTAAGCGGAAATACCGTCTCCGGGTCACGAAGGAGGAGGACGGGTCATTCCGCCTTTCGCTCCATCATCCCGGAGGCGGGCTCTGGTTTTCGTTTCCCGCAGGCGTGCGGTTTGCCGTAGACGGGAAAGACCTTATGTGCGTGTTCCGGGAAATGCGCGCCGAAGGCGATGAACTTATCTTCCGGTCCGCTTATCCGGACGGACCGCTTGCGGAGGCGGCGCTTCATTTTCAGCTGGAAGACGACTGCGTCACCGTAGCCTTCCGGGCCGGCGCGCGGCAGGACATCCGGATCGACGCGGCGGAGTTTTTCCGGAACGGCCGCTTCGGCCTCTATATGGTCGACTGCATTCATTACTTTGCGCCGCAGCCGCGGAACTACTTCGGCATCAACCGGGCGTTCCACCGGAATTTCTGCGACTGTTCCACCGACGGCTACTTCTGCCCGCCGCCGCTCAACTTCTCGATCGGGAACCGCTTCGGCTGGGTCTCCTTCGGGCTGCTGGACCTGCCGGATTCCCGGCACTATCAGCTCAGTCCGGACCTCGGGGTCATCGTGGAACAGCCGGACGGCGTGATCTGTGTCAAAGCCGGAGACACCTACCGGGCGCCGTCTCTTTTGCTTACCGTCCCGGAGGACGAATGGCAGAGCGAGACCCTTTTCCGTTCGAAACTCATGGAAAAGGGACGGATACGGGACCTGAAAGACAGACGGGATCATTATCCGGAATGGTGGAAGAAGCCGCTCGTCGTGACCTACGGCGACCAGATCATGGATCTGCAGTACAACTGGTACACGGACAACGACTGGGGCTCCCCTCGTTTTACGCAGGAATGGCTGGAAGAGTGGC
>JAFOIS010000199.1 GCA_017420605.1 Lachnospiraceae bacterium
CGGCGCCGAAATGCAGGTATCTCTTACGAACGACGGGCCGTTCACGATCCTGCTCGATTCCAGAGAACTCGGGATGGAATAAATAAGGGCGCCTGCCGCGGCCGGTCTTTGCCGGCCCGGAGGCACCCGTTTTTTTGGCTCTGTCACATCACAAACCGTTTCAGTCCTGCCTGTTCCACCGTCCGGTCTGGGCGGACAGGTGCATCGCCTTTTCGAAGCGGAACGAATAAAGGTCCGCATCCTTCAGCTCGATACGAAGCCTCACCGGTTTGCCGGAGAGTGCCGAAAGGTCCTCCGCAAAACCCGCTTTTCTTCGTATGCTGTCGCCGAAGATCCTGCCTGTATCATACCCGGGGATCACATTTCCCTCCTGGTCGCAGATCACGATCCGGACGTGACCCAGCGCGGAAGTGGCGAAATTCAGATACAGTTCCTCACCTTCAAAGACAAACGGCTTCGTCAGGACAGTCCCGCCCGCAAAATCCGCTCTCCAGGAAAAGAACCCGTCCAGACGCACGGCCCAGCGCCGGAGCACGACGTCCCCGACCCGGTAATTCGCGGAGAAATACAAAGAGATCTCTCTCGGCCTTCCGGGAATATCGCTCTCCGTTTCGATCATGCCGAGCGACGGCCCTGCGTTGCCGTAAAACCAGTTTGAGCCGTCTTCCGGCCCGGGAGAAATGAACGCTTCATCGGTCCGGCGGAAGTGCAGCCCGTCGCGGCTGGTCATTACGATCCCGTCTGTGATGGCAGTGCCTGTTCTTCCTTCCGCAATGATCATCTGGCGGCGCTGCGGCCAGGCCGGGAGACTCGGATAGTTCTGTTCGTCCTCCCAGCGGTCGAAATACCGCATCGGGAAACCGATCATCATGTGCTTTGCGCGGTAATACGGCTGCACCTGATTGGTATAGAGTTCATAATCTTCGGCGTCCGGCCCGAACGCAAGCATCTGCGGCCTGCTCCAGGTCACGAAATCTTTCGACGTCCGTACCCGCACGTCCCGGATGAGGCCGGTATTGTGATATGCGATACCGCCGCCTTCATGACTCCATTTCCCGTCCTTGGCACGTTCGCCGTGCATCCCCCGGTAAAACAGGAAATACTGCTGCGTATTCGTATCCCAGAACGCAACATTCATGGAGTCATACGCGCCGTCGTCCACGAGGACCCTCTCGAACGCAAAATGGATCCCGTCCCCGCTTTTCCAGTATTCCAGTGTCTGACGGTGTGTTCCGATCAGGGCTTTATACTTTTCTTCCTTCGGGCAGTCCGGATTCGTATCGAGACAGATATGGATGTTGTCATGGCTGCCCGGAAAGAAGATATTGCTGCCCGGATATTCCGGTTTTGTGCAGACGTCCAGCGGCACCCTCTCGAATGTTTTGCCGTCCCGGCTTACCGCATAGCACCACCGGTCGCTGTCCGTGCCCTTTCTGTCTCCTTCTTCGTCAAACCCGCCCCCGCTGCCGCGGTAATACATCCGGATAAGGCGCTCGTCGCGGAAAATCTGGAAGTACCCGCTGTGGGCACCTTCCCAGGGCGCATCGCACCGGAACGCCTCGCCCCGGTATTCCGGCCGGTGCATCCTCACATAGACGCCCTCTGCCCGATCGATGAGATACTCATCCCATAAAACTTCTCTGCGGCTTCCTATCTGTATCGCGCACATCTTACTTACCCCCTCCTCCGTTTCCTTATCAGCATAATAGCAGGAAACCCGCTTTATCTCAATAATAAGCAGGCCGCCCTGTGCTGCGGACCGTCTCCCGCGGAATCAAAGTGGATCGAAAAAGCAAAGGCGTCAAAGATCGACAGCTTCTGGTTCAAGGAATACTCGGACATTCCGCTGACCGAAGTCATGGACCGCACGATGAACGGCGAATCCGTCTATCCCGGCACGCCGCCCAACCCGGACTTCGGCACGATCAAAAAATACGATCTTTCGGAGCGGGAACTGGAAGTCCTGCGCGAACTGACCCGCAACATGACAAATGAAGAGATCGCAGAAAAACTGCAGATCTCTTCCCATACCGTAAAGCGCCATATCGAAAATATGCTCGTAAAGACCGGTTATAAAAGCCGTGTGGATCTGGCGGTCAACGCCAAAACGATCGGCCTGGTCGTGCACGACGACGACCGTACAAAGGGCACGCACACCCGCTGATCCGGCGGTGAGGCCGGCCGCGCAGGCTCATCCCATATAAAACGTCATGACATAGCCGCCGCAGTTGTCCGGGGAAATGACCGCGCTCTCCCACGTCTTCGGGAGCGTGTAGGTATCCCCGCTCTGCCTTGTCACGAGATAATGCCCGACTTTAAGGAACGTGTCGGACGGCAGCATCTCCATGTAGGCTTCCAGCGTCACTTTGTTTTCCATCATATACTGCGCATGCGGCGCGCCGACATACCGGATGTGCCACGGCTCGAAGGAGATGCCGGTCTCCTTTTCTCCATAGGACGGATACCGGATAATAAAGCCGAACTCCCATGCCTTTTCGTTGACGAACTTTCCCGCGTCATGCCGAAGGAACCCTGCGCCCGCGTACTGCGGGACATACACGTCGAGCGCAAGCCCGCACTGATGCTCGGAGGCGTCCACTTCCTGCGCGACGTCCGGGCTCTCGCGGAGGATCTCCTCCTGCTCTTCCCTTGTGCGGTAGGCGCTCGAGACATAGAGCGGCTCGTCAAAGTCCTGACGGATCCGGGCGGCCAGCCGCGCGTAGGAATCCATGATGCAGCGGTTCATAAAGACCGTGCTGGTCTTATATTCGGCCACGTCCGCACGGAAATCCGCCGGCAGTTTATGGGAGCCGTTGACAAGCAGCATCGACTGGTCGAAGGTCACATTGGAGAGGGCGAGCATCTCTTCCTCGCTGAGCGTCCAGGTATCGCCCTCCCCGAGCGATTCCGTCACGCTCTGCGGCTTATGCAGGTTCCGTTCCGCCTCCTCTTTGAGCTGGATCGTAAGAGACGGCTGGAAATACGAGATCAGCCCGAGGGTAAGCGCGGCCGCCGCAAGCAGGATCACAAGGATAATGCCTGCTTTCGCCCCGCCGGATAAACCTTTCTTTTTCTTCTTTGCCATGACCGTCCCTCTTACTTCCGCCGCCGGTGTGCTCGAAACGCCCCCGCGAAGATGTCCTGTTCCGAAAACGCGGGTCACGCCGTTGTATACACTGTTATTCGTGCCGCAGCGCTTCGATCGGATTCAGGTTCGCCGCCTTGATCGACGGCAGGATTCCGAACACGATCCCGATCAGCATCGAGAAGCCCACGCCGAGGAAGATCGCCGGCACGCTGATCGCCACCGGCGTCCCCGACATGCGGGAAATGACGTAGGCCAGCACGATGCCGGCCGCGACCCCGAGGATCCCGCCGAGTGACGTCAGCATGACCG
>JAFOIS010000200.1 GCA_017420605.1 Lachnospiraceae bacterium
ATCTGCAACTGGATATTTCGGATAGAAACCGTATGTATCGCGGAACTTATTCATGAGTGGAATAAAACAATCCATGTCTGACCGGTATTGGTTTACATCAACCACGGCGATATATTCGTCGGCAACACCGATCTGGACATTATACGCGGGAAGCAGCTGGTCATTCCCCATATAGTCGGTCTTGATCCTCATGAAAGTGGCGGAATGGTCTGTTTTTGAGTAGCTGTTCCGCCCTTCCCCGCAGATATGGATCTTTTCCACGTATTCCTCCAGCTTTTGCGCGTACTCCATGAGTTTCTCATAATGACGCTGCTGAATGGTCTTATGATGGCCTCTGCCGTGTTTGAACTGCGTTTCGTCCAGCTGCCATACTTCCGCATATTTTTCTGCGGCTTCCCGGATATACTCCGGTGCATACTCGGTATTGACACACAGTTTCATGCCCGTATAGGCCAGTTCTTCATTGATTTCCCGGAAGAGTGCCGTGATCTTATCAAACAGGCGGTACCTTGATTTCTCCGTTGCTTTCTTCCATACCCACGTATATTTGTTGGCATTGGCTTCGAACTTGGAACCGTCGATATACAGATGCTGAAGATCCACGTGTTCTGTTTCGAAGATCTTCCGGTTAATGTCATTGAATATTTCTTCGATGGATTCCCCAAGCACTTCATTGATGAAGTAGCCGAAGGTACGGTAGGATGGAGCCTCGTGCCCCATAAGATACATGAACCGGAGATTTACCCTGCACTGGTCCTCCAGTTCCCGTAATGAGATGTAGCCATTCGTCATAAATCCGAACAGTACTGTTTTCAGCATGCTGACTGGGTCATATCTGAATCTTCCCGTATAGTGCTTCGGGATGCTTTTCAGATATTTCTCCAGTTCGATCCCTCCCATGAATCGGTCAAATGTCAGCACCGGATCACAGATGTCCAGATAATCCTGAATTAGCATTGGCAAAACTGCCTGTTTGGGGTTAGAATAAAACTTGTTAAAGTTTTTCATCGCAAGTTTAATTTTAACACAAAAGAAGGATCTTGGGCTTTGATAAACCCTTGATCCTTCTTTGTTTTTCAGGCTATGCTTTTTTCACAGCCCCTTCTTTTCACATACGAAACGGAAGAAGATCATTCTTCCTTTTTCTCTTCCTTCTGACCGACCATCTTCCTGAGCTCCGCGATCACGTCGTCGAGCGGCAGGTTGATCTTTTCGCTGATCCCCTTGAGATCCATTTTTCCGACGATGCCCATCATGAGCGGGTTGTCGAGGATCTTGAAGCGTTCGTCCATCGCGAGCAGTTTTTCCTTGATGTCCGGGAAGTTTTTCAGAAGCTCACCTACTTTTGTCGATGCATTGATATCCATGGTATTCCTCCTTTTTGCGGCGGTTCAGTCGTTGTGGATCAGCGCGATGAACGCAAGATCTTCGGTGCCGTTGTTCTCGATGCTGTGGAACTGTCCGGGAAGGATCGTGCAGATGTCGCCGGCATGTACTTTGGTGACCGAGCCGTCGTTGTCGATGAAGTCGCCTTCGCCAGACAGGATGTAGTAGGGCTCCGTCTCATGGACGTGCTGGTGCCAGCCGACCGTGGAGCCGGGCGGCAGTACGAGCTTCGCGTACATGCGGCCGTGGCCGTAGAGATCCTCTTTCGGGACGATGTCGTAGACGTAGGCGACGCCGATGCCCTTGCCGCCGCCGAGACCGTAACGTTCTTTTGCTTCTTCGTGTCTTACCATAATAGACCCCCTTCCAAGACGGGAATGCTGTATCCGCAAAGTCATGCGCACGCGGCCGCCGTACGGCCGCCGGACCGAAGTCCCGTATTTATTATATACCAACCGCGCTGGTTTTGTTGAGAAGGATTTTGTTTTTGATTGATTCGCGGTCACGCGCGGGCGTATACTTATTTTCTAAAGGGACAGCTGTCCCGAAGGAGAAGGCATGCTGATAAGACAGAACGCGTTTGACGGAAAAGAAAGGATGCTGAAGGGAGCCCTGCATTGCCATACGACCCGTTCCGACGGGGACGGGACGCCGGAGGAAGTGATCCGGCTCCATGTATCGAAGGGCTACGATTTCCTCGCCATTACGGATCACCGGCGCTATAACTATAAAAACTTCGCGCCGGAGACGGACATCACGATCATTCCCGGCATGGAGTATGACTCGACTTTTGAACGCGGCCTCGGTTTCCGCTGCTTTCATATCGTGTGCCTCGGACCTGATGATGAGACGAACGGCTTTGCGCAGGACCAGTACTTCGAGAGCGGGCATTCCACCTGTCAGGAAGACTTCCAGCCGTATCTCGACTGGCTGCACAAAAACGGGCAGATGACGATCTACGCCCATCCGGAATGGAGCTCGACGCCGACAAAGTATTTTGACAGGCTGCGCGGGAATTTCGCGATGGAGGTCTGGAACACGGGCTGCGCGGAAGAGGGAAATGAGGACATGAACGCGCCGTACTGGGACGAGATCCTCGGCGAAGGACAGCCCCTCTTCGGTGTTGCGACGGACGACGGGCATCCGATGCGGCAGCACTGCCGCGGCTGGGTTATGGTACGCGCGAAGTCTAGGTCCGTTAAGGATATTTTTGCGGCGCTAAAGGAAGGCGCGTTCTATGCGTCGACCGGACCGGTGATCCATGATTTCTACGTCGAGGACGGCATCGCGCATATCCAATGCGATCCTGCCGCGTGGATCGAATTCTCCTCGGACATGCACCCGACGCGCCGCATCCGCAGCGAAGAAGGGAAGACGATCACGGAAGCCTCCTATGATCTTTCCCGGTACGGCGGCTACCGTTACGTCCGCGCTTCGGTAGTCGGCGAAAACGGTCTCCGCGCATGGACGAACCCGATCTTCCTGCCGGAATACAAAGAGCTCGAAACGGCCTGTGAGGACAGCTTCCGCTGATAAGGCCGCCCGGCACAGCAGTAGGACCGGCATGAAACGGAGAACAGTGATATGATCCTGCACATCATCCGTCACGGGGAGACAGTTTATAATGCACAGAAGCGTCTGCAGGGGCAGCGGAACATTCCGCTCAACGAACAGGGGATCCTGCAGGCGGAAGAGGCGGCGCGGTATCTTCGCGACGCCGGCATCGTCTACGACGTGATCTATTCCAGCCCGCTTGCGCGCGCCTACGAGACGGCGGAGATCCTCGGGCGAGGGATGAACGCGCCGCTGATCAGGGATGCAAGGCTCCTTGAGATCGGCTACGGGCCTTATGAAGGCGATCCTTATGAAGTCCTCGATGAAAACATGTTCGCATACTTCCGGGATCCCGACCATACCGAGCCTCCGGAAGGCGTGGAGCCGATCGCGGCCCTCGAAGCGCGGACGGAGGCCTTCCTTGAGGAGGTCAGGGAGCGGGACCGGGATAAAGAAAAAGTCCTTGTCGTGACCCACGGCGTCGCGATCCGGGCCATGGTCCGGTATTTTCTGAACCTGACGTCCGCGGCCTCCTGGTCGTATTTTATCGGGAACTGCTGTATCTATGAGACGGAACTCGCAGACGGAAAATGGGAAAAGTTCCATCTGCATAAGCTGTTTACGCGGGAAACACCTGCGATCTGATCACAGGAAAGACACAAACATGCGGTATCCTGTCTGAAAACGGGAAATGACGCTGCGCGGACTGCGCCGGGAGATGCCGGAATGGAAGACAGAATCAAGTCGAAAGATGACCAGGATCTTAGAGAAAACCTCAGGAAAATGACGTTTCCGGAGAAGGTGGATCATATCTGGCGTTACTACAGGATCCCGATCATCATCGCCGCTGCGGCCGTCATTTTTATAGTCAGCCTTTCGAAGTCGATCCTTTCGCAGAAGCCGTGCGTTCTGCACGCGGATTTCCTAAACGGCGTCACGGCGGATGATACGAAAACGGAGGCGGTGACGGAAGGTTTCGCGACCTACGCCGGCATAGACCTGAAAAAGCAGGACGTCATCCTGGAAGGGAATCTCTACGTTACACAGGAAATTTCGCAGATGTCCTACGAGGACATGCAGACGCATCAGATCCTCATGGTCAAGATGGCCGCTAAGGAGATCGACGCGCTCGCCGCGGACGCCGTTACCTATGACTATTATACGGAGATCGGCGCTTTTCTGGATCTCCGCGAAGTGATGACGGAAGAGGAGCTGGCCGCCTTCGAAGGAAGGATCTACTATGCGGACCGCGCGTATCTTGCGAAGGTGCAGCAGGCGATGGAAGATCCGAACTACGTACGGCCCGTCCTTTCCGACGAGGAGATCCGGGCGAAGACAGATCCGGCGCTCTTTGTGATGCCGGATCCTGCGGAAATGGAAGACCCGATCCCGGTCGGGATCATGGCAAACGGCCTTGCACCGATGGAAGAACTTGGTTTCTATCCGAATACCGTCTGCATCATCGGTGTCACTTCGAACGGCGCGAATCCCGAAAACGCCGTAAAATTCCTGCAGTATCTTCTGAACGGACAGACCTGATCCCGGATGCCCCCGTTGGGCCCGGACAATAGGAAAAGGAATGCCGCGGCGCTTGCCGCGGTT
Source organism: Lachnospiraceae bacterium (assembly GCA_017420605.1). GTDB lineage: Bacteria > Bacillota > Clostridia > Lachnospirales > Lachnospiraceae > Chordicoccus. The sequence goes on from JAFOIS010000200.1 coordinate 4,543, forward strand.
TTTTCATATCTTCTTCCCGATCCATTTCCCGGACCGGAAGCGGAACGTGGCAAGGAGGAGGCGGGTGAGCTGATCCGCGAGGATCCCGAGCCAGATACCGGCGATGCCGAGATGGAAGACGTAGACGCACAGGGCCGTGACGCCCGTACGCAGCCCCAGAACACTGATCATGGAGACCGTGAGCGTAAAGCGGACGTCGCCCGCGGCGCGCAGTGTGCCCATGAAGACGACGAGGGAGAGCTGCAGGAGTACGATGACGCAGATGAACCGGCAGATCATGACGGAGATGGCAAGCACGGGCTCGTCGCCCGGGAAATACAGACTGAAGAACCATCTTCCGAAGAAAATGAAGAACAGAGACAGCGTAAGCGAGATCCCTACGCCGATGCGCTGACAGATGCGGGCGTATTTCTTTGCGTGGTCCGGAAGGCCGGCGCCGAGCGCCTCCCCGGAAAGCGCGACGGACGCGGCCTGCAGGCCGTCGGCGAAGGAAAAAGCGAGGCTCATGAGGTTCATGCCGACGTTGTGCGCCGCGAAAGCGTCCGTACCGAGCCGGGCGGCGATCATGGCCGTGGCGAGGAAACCGACCCGCATGGCGACGTTTTCGACGACGAAATTGGAAGCGAGACGGAGAAGGCGGGCAAGTTCGTCAAACCGCGGCTTGAGGCCGAGCGCGCGCATATATGGGATCTGAACGTAACTTGCCTTCCGGAAAAGCGAGAAGATGCTCATGATCGTGGCCACGAACGAGCCGAAGACCGTCGCGATCGCGGCGCCGCGGATCCCGAGCGCCGGGAACCCCAGATGTCCGCCGATCAGCAGATAATTGAAGCAGATATTGACGATGGAACTTGTGAGGTTCGTCGTCATGGAGATGCGGGTATAACCGCTGCCGCGCTGCGCGGAATTGACGCACATCGTCACGGCATTGCAGAGGAACCCGCCCATAATGATGCGGAAGTACAGGACGGCGTCCGCATGGGTATCCGCATTGCTGCCGGCAAAGCGGATGATCGGATCGGCGAAACCGACGGCGACCGCCGATAAAACAATGACGAGGGCAACCGTCATCGTAAGCGCCGAAAGGAGGGTCGTATTCGCGTCCCTGCGGCGGTCTTCCCCCTTGCGCCGCGCGATGGTCGCCGAGAGCGCGATATTCATGGAGATAAAAATCGTCATGAAAATGAACTTCGGCTGGGAGGTGAGACCGACGGCCGCGACGGCCGCCTTGCCGAGCGTGGAAACCATCATCGAATCGATGAGGCCCGCTACGTTTACGGCAAAACTCGCCAGCATGGCCGGCCAGGCGGTCTGGACCGCCTGCATCACCATTTCACGGGTCGTTTTGCGAAGGATCGCTTCGCGGACTGTGTTTGTTTCCGCCATCTTTCTCTTTATCCGGCGTCCGTACCGGATGCGGCGCTGTCTTCGTCAGAAACCGTGCCCTTTGCGCTGTCCGGTGATCTGCCGTAGGTATCCAGGAACGAGTGATATACTTTTTCCTTATCCTTATATCCAAGGACCGCGTTGAGGTGGATATTTTCCATACTGCGGAAAAGATTGGCCTCGACGTAGGGGTTTTCTTTTTTGAGATCCTCGATCAGATGTTTGACATAGATGCGCCGGGAGACGGAATCTCCCGTGGCGGAGCGGGTCCTGGGATCGTCCGGGCGGCCTTCCGTGAAGCGGCAGGCGCAGCGGCTGAACGTAAGGCCGTTATAATCGCGGAAATGCACGATGTCGTCCTCGCGTACAAGATACAGCGGCCGGATGAGCTCCATGCCGGCAAAATTGTCGCTTGGAAGCTTAGGCATCATCGTCTGCACCTGGCCGCTGTAAAGGATCGAGAGCAGGGTCGTTTCGATGACGTCGTCGAAGTGATGCCCGAGGGCGATCTTATTGCAGCCCATGTCCTGCGCCGCTTTATAAAGGTGGCCGCGCCGCATGCGGGCGCACAGGTAACACGGGGATTCCTCGATCTCATAGACTGCGTCGAAGATATGCGTCGTGAAGATCGTGAGCGGGATGCCGAGCAGCGCGGCATTCTCTTCGATCATCGCGCGGGTCTTCGCGCTGTAGCCGGGATCCATCGTAAGATAGACGACGTCGAACGGGATCTTGTTGCGCCGCTTAAGTTCCCGGAAACAAAGCGCCATGAGCATGGAATCCTTGCCGCCGGAAATACAGACCGCGATCCGGTCGCCCTCTTCGATAAGGGCATACCGGTTTACGGCCTGCACAAAGGGGGCCATGATATCTTTTTTGAACTTCTTCCGGAGGCTTTTTTCGATCTCCTCGCGGCGCTTTGTCAGCGCGTCGGCCTCAGCACATTCCGGAAGGCGCCCGGGTTCCGCCGGGACTTTAGGATCGTCCATGCTTATTTGTAATCGAAGCCGCTCGGCTCGGACAGCGGCGTTTCAAAGAGCTCCGGATGAGAGAACATATATTTTACAAGCTTCAGGCTGCGGATGAAATAGAAGCCGTCGGCGATGCGTTCGTCGAGCGTCGCGCCGATATCCACGAGCTTCCGGAGCTGTTTCGTTCCGTCCGGCATGCGGACCTCGTCTTCATAGATCGTGCCCAGCGTCACCATGATGCTGTTGGTGCCGTAGTTGTTGAGATGGTGATAGACGGAAGGACCGCCGATGCTGCCGAGGTTGCTGGCCAGAACCGACGAATAGTTCGGATCGCCGTCGGTCAGGACGCTGAAGTTATGACCCCAGAAATCGATATGGCGGATGAAGCCCAGAAATACCGAAAGAATGGGTCGCGGCAGGGCGGCGATCTTATCGATGATCTCATCGATCCCGCCGGTGGCGTGCTCGCTCTTCCGGGTCTTCGTTACGAATTCATGGATCGTGCGCGACATGTCCGTGATCGTATCGGTATCCTTCGGAACAAGGACCATGAGCGCCTCCTCGGCGTTGTCCTGAAACTGCCGCTTCACGACGAAGCTGAGGCTCACCAGGTCCCGTTCATACATGACGTAGCCCTGGATATAACGGTTCATCTTCGGACGTTCCTTCAGCATGCGCGCGATCGAAAAGAGCAGCGCGTGGAAGATCGTGGATTTAAACTCCGGGTGCGACGCATTCCGCTCGTCCAGAAAAGCCATGACGTCGGTGATGTCAAGTGTGTCGTGCAGATAGACTTCGCAGTCGGTGCGGTGCGGCAGGATATACCCCATAATGGACTGCAGCCCCGGCGCCTTGACGCGGCGTCCGTACCGCCAGTCTGTCTTGCTGTCTCGTTTTGCCATAATGATCGTTTTCCCCCTCTTTTTTAAAGCATCCTGCGGCATCTCCCGGAGAGGCCGCTCTTTGCTTTACCCTACAGTATGCCATGGTACGGCTGACAATGCAAAGCTTTCCGCATGCTTTTTTTATGCGCGCCTTCCGGCTTGCGAAGTGATAGCCCTCCAGGCGCGGGAAGACCGGCTCGGTGCAGGAAGATTTGCCCGCACGGGAAGATTCTTCTTTTCAACGGGCGAGGATTTGGGTAATATAGAAAACAGCGGGGTATGGCCTGCGTAAGTCAGAGACGTG
>JAFOIS010000201.1 GCA_017420605.1 Lachnospiraceae bacterium
ACGTATGGATCCGGTATTCCCCTTCCGTTTTATGGTTCTTAAGGTTACAGGTAAAGGAATACCTTCCCTCCTCATTCTTCTGCATGATAGACCAGCGTAGGTCGTCCTGGCAGCCCTTTACGCTCCAGATCGCGATACGCACGTCGGCGCCGTCGTCCGGCATCTCATAGTCCGTCAGCGTTGCCGTAAAGGAGAGCTGCTTTCCATCCGAATCCTCTATCTTGAGCGGCGGCTCGGGCTCCGGTTCGGATTCCTCTTCCCCTTCTTCCGCCCCTGCGCCGCGCAGTGCACCTGCCGGCGCTTCTCCGGATATTTCGTTGTCAGCATCTGATTCCTCATCAGCGCTTTCCTGCGGCAGCGAGCGTCCCTGCGCAGGCTCGCTGTCCGGGTCGGCTTCCGGATCCGTTTCCGGATCGTTCTCCCCGTTTTCGGGCGTTGCTTCTTCATCGTCCGCCGTCGATGTGGCTTCTGCAGTTTCCGCTGGAGTACTCCCCGTATCCCCTTCCGCCCAGACGACATGGGTAACGAGCATGAAGACCGTCTGCATCAGCGCAAGCATTTTCATTAAAATCTTCTGTGTTTTCATTTCCACACCCCTCTATCTTCAGCGTTGCCGCTCAATGCACTGTAATATGCCATTACTTTCTTCCTTCCCTGCGCCGTTCTCTTGCCTTCCTCCGCTTTCTCCTGCGGCTTTCCTCGGCAATATGTCCGACCATGATGCAGAGCAGTATCAGGATCGCGACGGCGATCAGCAGTCCCAGCCCCGCCAGAACAAGGTGCGGCGGCGTCTGGATCCAGTCGACGAATTCCGGCAGGGTCTTCGGGAAAGCGGTCTCCTTCTTTACGACCATACCGGAAATATCCGGCGTTGCGTCTGTGGAGTAGGTGACTTCGACGGAAGAGTCGCTGCTTTCGTCCGCCGACTGCTCCTGCGACGCTTCGGCGTTCTTCACGGCCTGCATCGAATTGTATTCCGCCTCGGTCATCAGGATATGACCGGCTTCGTATCCGTCATAATAAAAAGTGAAATCGACCATCGGTCCGCGTTCGGGATCGACGATACGCTGTTCTTCACAGGTAAGATCGGATACGTCCGCATTCATCGGGATCGTCGCGTCGCCGTAAAAGCCGGCGTACCGTGCGTCACCGACGCCGACGCGCTTGAAATTATTGAAACCGTAATCCAGCATTTTGATACAGTCGGAGGAGCATTCTTCCAGAGAGGAATTATGCATCGTGACCGCGATCAGCGTATGGCCGTCCCTTTCGGCATAAGCCGCAAGGCAGCTCCAGGCAAGATCCGTAAAACCGGTCTTTCCGCCGATGCAGCCTTCATAACGGTACTCGTCACGGATGAGCAGCGGCACCTTGGAATAGACGACGCGTTCGTGATCGGTGATCGCGGTGGCCGGGATCGTATACTCCTCTGTCGATACGATCTCGCGGAATTTCGGGATCATGAGCGCATAGCGGCTCATCACGGCAAGATCGTGCGCCGTCGTCGTATGTCCGTCGTCCGGCAGTCCGCACGCGTTTGCGAAGCCGGTATTCGTGCAGCCGATCCGGCGGGCTTCCTCATTCATCATGGACACGAAATGATCGAGCGTTCCGCCGATATATTCCCCGACCTGCGTCGCCATATCATTTGCGGATTTCAGCATCGTGCCGTAAAGCAGCTGCTCAAGGGTGAACTGTTCCCCGACTTCGGTATAGAGATTCGAACTGCCGCTGAACGCGAGGGCTACGCCTGTCTCCGTCATCGTCACGACGTCCGAAAGGTTTCCGTTCTTCAGCGCCATATACGTCGTCATGATCTTCGTCAGGGACGCCGGATACATCATGTCGTCCATGTTCTTGTCATAGAGGACGGCGCCGGTATCCGCGTCCATCAGGCACGCGGCTTCCCCGTAGATCGACGGCTCCGGATCCATCACGAATTCTTCTCCGGAAGAAGTCGCAAGCGCCGGATGCGCGCCGTATGTCAGCATGACGAGCGCCGTGAATACAGCCGCCAGTCTCTTTACCAGTTTCTTTCCATTCATTCCAGTTTTTCCCCCAGTCCCGAAAGGACGAGTCCGATCAGCGACTGCATCGCTTCCTCCTCATCCGGTCCGTCACATTCGATCGTCATGATATCCCCCCGCCGCACACAGGCGGCGAGAAGAGAAAGGACACTTTTCGCATTGACCGTAAACCCGTTCGCCCTAACCGACACGGTGCATGAAAAACGGTCGGCCAGCGCCGAGAAATCCGCGACCGGCTGCATCTGCAGACCGGACGGACTTATGATTCTGACATTCTCCCTGACCATCAGTGTATCTCCTATGGCTCCGGCACGCCTTCCGTGCCCGAAGGATCGGAAGTGTTCTCCACGACTTTCGCGATCTGCAGCGATACGTTCACCGGTGAAACGAGCGTATAGCCGGACGGCAGTTCGATCGTAAGAGGCACATTGTCATGGCTGCCCGCATCCATGCCGTTCAGATCGATCGATGCGCGTACCATATTCTCCGACAGGCTCTCCAGCTGTTCGTCGAGCGCCTGGATGATCACACGGTACTTCTCCGTCGGGAAGACGACCGCAAGCCCTTCTCCGAGGTTTCTCTGTTCGACGGACGTCATCGGGATATCGAGCGCCTTCGTGTTCATCGCGAGGATCTCGACCCGTACGTTGATGTTCGAACTGACGTTCTCCGCAAGCCTCAGGCCGTCCGGAAGGAGCGTCGACAGGTCGATCTTTTCCGTGAACGCCTCCGTCTTGCCGGTCACGTCGAGAAGCTCGGACGGGATCGTCAGCTTATAGCCGTTGTGTTCGAGCAGCGCCATCGCCGCCGTATTGCCGGTGAGCGTTACCGTCGTCGGCGTGGTCTTTACCTCGCTCACATAATAACCGGAAGCCGGCGTTCCGCTTACCTGCGCGTTCAGGGCGATATCGGAGACCACGCGCCAGAGGTCGACGTAGACCGAGACCGCATTGCCGCTCGCCTCCGTTCCGGAGAACCGG
>JAFOIS010000202.1 GCA_017420605.1 Lachnospiraceae bacterium
ATTCCGCGGCATCCCCTTCGATAAAGGAAATGTTTTCGATCCCGTTCTCCCTCGCGTTCTTCCGCGCGTCCCGGACCGCCTCTCCGTTCCGCTCGATCCCGAGCACCGCGGCTTCCGAGCCTTTCGCGGCAATGATCCCGATCGTGCCGGTGCCGCAGTAAGCGTCGATCACGCGGTCATCCTTTGTAAGGCGCGCAAAGGAAAGCGCCGTTTCGTAAAGCACTTTCGTCTGCACCGGATTCACCTGGAAGAAGGAAGACGCGGAAAGCCGGAAGGTACAGCCGCAGATCTTTTCTTCGATATACCCTTTGCCGAAGAGCACTTCCTCCCGGTCGCCGAGCACGATGGAGGTTCTGCGGCTGTTGACATTCTGGACGATGGTCGTGATCTCCGGATGCTTCTCAAGGAGCGCCTTCACAAAATTGACGCGGGACGGGAAATTCCGCTCCGCCGTGACGAGCACGACCATGATCTCGCCGGTCGAGAATGCGCGCCGCACCACGACGTGCCGGAGAAGTCCCGTGCGCAGATCTTCGTCGTAAATACGGATCCGGAAGGAAATGACGAGCGACTTCACCGTACGGATGATCTTCCGGCAGACGGCGTCCTCGATGGGGGAGTCTTTTTTCTCAATGACCCGGTGGGTGCCTTCCTTATACTCTCCGCAGACGACGCGTCCCTTTTCGTCGCGCGCAAAAGCGGCATGCACCTTCGCACGGTAATGCAGCGGATCCTCCATGCCGAGGACCGGCTGCACAAGACAGAACGGAGAGAGCAGTTTTTCCGCTCTCTCCTGTTTTTTTGCAAGCTGCTCCGCGTACGGGAGGGTCTCAAAAGCGATCCGGCTGCTTTTTGCGGCCGGTCTTCCTGTATTCTTTCTGTTCTCAGCCATCGGTATCCCTTCAGCTTACTGCAAATGTCACGGTGACCGGCGCAAGCCCTTCCGCGGAAACGATGAGCTGCGCTTCGCCGCTCTTTCCCGGCACCGTACGCACATAAGTCCCGCACATGCCGCCTTCCGCCGTCACCGTCTCCGGGCCGAGCCTCTCCGCTTCCCCGGTCAGCGCAAAACGTACCGGAAGCTGCGCATACGGCGCGATATTGCCGTTTTCATCGAGGATCCTGACGCGGACGGCGGCGGCGTCCCAGGTATCCTGCGTCTTCAGTTCATACCTGCCGTCCGGAAGCGCCTTTGCGCTGACCCGTACTTCCAGATGAAGCTTTACGGACGGCGCCATGGTCACGGCCGCAACGACCTCTCCGTCCTTTACGGCTTCAAACCGCCAGACCGTCGACCGGACGCCCCAGCTGCTGACGTATTTTCCGAAAAGCCGGGTGCCTTCCTCCATGCCGACCTCATATTTCGCCATAAGGCGCAGCACTTTCATTTTATCGGCGAGCGGCATGGCGAAGCTTCCGTACTTTTTCACGATAGTAAGCGCGGCACGGATCGCCTCCGCCTTTTCGTGATCAAAGCCTTCCTGAGACTCCAGAAGATCTCCGACGAAATCATCGATCCGGACCGGGCCGTGCGGCATGGCGGTAAAATCAGTCTCGAAGAACTCGGCGACAAAATCATCGTTTTTGTAGAGCCGCACGACGTCCGCATTCGTGAACGCGTAGACGTCGCCCAGGTCGCTCGCCGGATAATCGCCGATGTCCATCGGGCTGGATACGGCAAGATACGGCTTTTCGCCCTGGCTTGCCCAGACCGACGCCGCCAGCTTCGGATTGCGGAAAACGTCAAGCACGCCGTGATAGCAGATCCGGTCGCCGGACCCGAAGTCCTTATGCGTCTGATAATCGAACATGCACCACTCGAAGATGCCCGCGTGGTCGCCGTCGGCCTCCGCCGCGTCCATGACGCGCGCGTGCCGGAGCGCATGCTCCTGGCGCTTCTCCCAGGTGTCGAACGGTTTCGTCGGGAACATGTGGCCGTTGCATTCGGAAATGAAAAACGGCTTATTCTTATGCTTCGTGACGCGGCTCTTCGGCTTGCAGCCAGGTGTCTTCCCGTTGTGCGAGAAATCGTTGAACGCGTAGACGTCCTCGAGCAGCGAGCTGTTCTCGATGTAACGGACGCCGGACGTCTTCCGGGTCGGGTCGAGCACGCGCGCGACCGCGTTGGTGCGGGTATAGAAATCGTCGTTGTCCTGGCTCTCGTTGATGCGGACGCCCCAGAGGAAGATCGACGGATGGTTGCGGTACTGCAGGACCATTTCCCGTACCATGTCGACCGCCTTATCCTGCCAGGCCTCGTCGCCGATATGCTGCCAGCCCGGGATCTCCGTAAACACAAGGAGGCCGAGGGCGTCGCACGCGTCCACGAAATGCTGGCTCTGCGGATAATGCGAGGTGCGGACCGCGCTGCAGCAGAGCTCTTCCTTCAGAATCCGCGCGTCTTCCGCCTGGAGAGAGGCCGGCGCGGCATAGCCCATATACGGATAGCTCTGATGGCGGTTCAGCCCGCGGAAGAAGAAGCGCTCGCCGTTGATGTAGAGGCCGTCCCTCTTCCACTGGAAATGACGGAAACCGAAAGTATCGGAGACGGTGTCACAAGCTTCGCCGTTCCGGACGAGCGAGGCGCAGATCCGGTACAGCACCGGATGCTCCGGCGACCAGAGCGATACGGACGGGACTTCGAATTCCGCGTCGAAGCTGCGCACCACGTCGCAGGTCTCCGTACCGTCCTCCGCGTACGCCTCCGCGGCTGCCGGCAGGCCGGCCTCCCCTGCGCTCACTTCCTTTTCCGCAAGGATATGGCCGTCCGTATCCGCAACGGTATACCGGACCGCGTCAAAGGAGCCGCAGACGGCCGTTTCACAGCGGACTTTTCCGAACTTCGGCGTCATAACGAAAATGTCGTCGATATAATCCCGGCTGCGCTTCTCCAGCCACACCTCGCGGTACAGCCCGCCGTAGGTGAGATAATCGATCACGAAGCCGAACGGCGGAAGACACGGGTTCTCGGTCGTATCCAGCTTCACCGCGACGGTGTTTTCGCCGGCATGCAGATGCGGGCCCGCTTCCACGCGGAACGCGGTATAGCCGCCGTAATGCACCGCGCATTCCGTCCCGTTCACATAGACCGTCGCGATATGGGCCGCGCCGTCGAACTGCAGGAAAACGCGCCCCGCAAGATCCTCTTCGCTCACCGTGAGCGTCTTCCGGTATCCGCAGATCCGGCTGTACATCGCCGGTTCCGCGTAATGGAGCGGCAGCTCGCCGACGTTATGGGGAAGGTCGACCGCAAGGCCGCTTTCCTGCCCCGCAAGAAACGCGTCCGACCAGACTTCCGTAAATTCCCAGCCATTGCAAAATGAGATCCTGCCTTCTGTTTTCATCTCGTCTCCTGCCTTTTCTTTCGATTCTTATATTTCGACCCTTACAGCCTCCCGCACAGCGGAAAGCACGGCGTCAAGTTCCATCTCCGAAGCGGTATCCATGATGACCTGTCCGATCCGGTCGGTGCCGTTGCGGGGTGAACGGACACTGTCCCCTTCCGTAACGTCGAGCCCGATCTCCGCGCCGGTCGCGACAGCGACCGCCCGGATCTTCTCCCGATCGACCGCCCTGACGATGCCGCTCTTTTCCGCAAAGAGGAGCTTCGCCATTGCCGGCGCATGACGCCGGACCGTGAAGTCACACACTTCCCCCGTCGCGCTGCGCAGGATCTGCGCGTAAAAATCGATCCCCGTGTGGCGCTCGATGAGTTCCGGGATACAGGTCGCGCCGCACCGCCCGCCGGCTTCGAGGACGTTCACTTCCTCCCCGTCGACCATGATATCGCAGTTCAG
>JAFOIS010000203.1 GCA_017420605.1 Lachnospiraceae bacterium
CAGGCCTCAGTTATCCGCCTGGCGACGCGGAAAACCGGACACAAAGCGGATAAACAGTATACGGCAGGCCTCAGTTATCCGCCTGGCGACGCGGAAAACCAGATGCAAAGCGGATAAACAGGATACGGCAGGCCTCAGTTATCCGCCTGGCGACGTGGAAAACCGGACGCAAAGCGGATAACACGGTCAGAGGGGGATCTGGTTATCCGTTTTTTGATGCCGGGACGCAGGAAACTATCTTGATTATTTGCAGAAAGATGATACAATCAAATCATAATGAAGCAGATTGCTTCATTTAAACCGAGAAAAGATCCATAGAACAAATCAATAGAAGAGAGCAGGCAGAAAGGAGCGGGCGGTCCGGAAAGGATCGATCGTTCCGGAAGGAATCCGAGAACCCGGAGGAATATTATGCGGAAAAGAAATCCGGATACCATGAGCAGGATCGTTGCGTTTGCCGACGAATTCCGTCTTGCGCACCGGCGCTCGCCGTCGACGACGGAGATCGCGGACGCGGTCGGCGTGAGCCGCAGCACGGCTTACCATTATCTGGTGGAAATGAATGAAAAAGGCCTGATCCGTTATGACGGCGAAAAGATCGAGACGCCGTGCGCAGGCAAGGAACGGAGCGATATGACCAGGGCGCCGATCCTGGGGTCGATCTCCTGCGGCGCGCCGCTTCTGGAAGAGGAGAACATTGAATCTTACGTAAGCCTCCCGACAGCGGTCTTCGGAAGGGGCCGGTTCTTTCTGGTACGGGCCAACGGCGACTCCATGACGGGCGCCGGGATCGACGACGGTGATCTTATCGTCGTCCGGCAGCAGGAGGAAGCGCTGGAAGGCGAGGTCGTGGTCGCGCTCATCGACGACGGCACGACGACGCTGAAACGCTTTTACAAAGACCGGGAAAGACGCATGGTGCGGCTGCATCCGGAAAACCCCGCGCTGGAAGATATCTATGTGGAAAACTGCCGCATCCAGGGCGTGGCCGTCAAAGTCCTGAAAGACATTGCGGCGGTGCAGGCGGAAGATGATGCGGGCGATGCGGCGGTGCAGGCGGAAGACGCCGCTGCCGGCATGGCCAAAGAAGGCAGGACCGATCCGGAGGAGTTCTCCGGGCGGCAGTAGGAACAGGCGGTGAAGCAAGCAGCATGGAGAGAACGATCCTGCATGCCGACGCGAACTGTTTCTATGCCTCCGTGGAAATGCTGCATCATCCGGAATACGACGGCCTGCCGCTCGCGGTGGGCGGCGACGTGGAAACGCGCCACGGCATCATCCTGACGGCCAATTATATCGCCAAACGCAGAGGCGTCAAAACGGGCTCCGCGCTCTGGGAGGCTGAGAAAGCCTGCCCGGGGCTTATCATCGTCCCGCCGGATTATGAAGAATATCTGCGGTTCTCCCGGTACCTCCGGGAGATCTACGGCATCTATTCGGACCGCGTGGAAAGCTTCGGCCTTGACGAGGCCTGGTGCGACGTGACGGACAGCACCGGGATCCTGGGCAGCGGGGAAGAGATCGCCGAGGAGATCCGCCGGAAGGTGAAGGCGGAACTCGGCCTTACCGTCAGTGTCGGCGTGAGCTGGAACAAGATCTTCGCCAAGTTCGGCTCGGACTATAAAAAGCCGGACGCCGTGACGGTCGTGGACAGGGAAAGCTACCGTACGATCGTCTGGAGGCGGCCGATGGACGACCTCCTTTACGTGGGAAGGGCGACGAACCGGAAGCTGTCCTCCTTCGGGATGCATACGATCGGCGACATCGCGAACGCGGACCCGGATTTTCTGCACACACTGCTCGGCAAGATGGGAACGACCCTCTATGTATTCGCGAACGGCGGCGACAGGACGCCGGTCGCCATGGAAGGAACGGAAGCGCCCATCAAGAGCATCGGCAACGGCATGACGATGCCGCGGGACCTGACGTCAAATGAAGAAGTCCGGATGGCCATATATATGCTCTCGGAAAGCGTGGCCGCCCGCCTTCGGGAAAATCACTTCAAAGGCAGGCTCGTGGAGATCTATGTGCGGGACAATGATCTTTCCGGCATCACGCGTCAGCATAAGATCAGCTGCCCGACGGATATTTCGATGGAGATCGCGGAAGCGGCCATGGCGCTCTTCCTTGCGAATTATCACTGGGAAAGGCCGATCCGGGGCCTGTGCGTCCGGGTGGGAGAACTTGCCGCGAGCGCCTGCCCGTACCAGCTGAACCTCTTTCAGAGCGAAGAGGAGCGGGAAAAACAGCGGAAAATGGATATCGCGGTGCAGGAGATCCGCGGACGTTTCGGCATAGAGGCCGTGCAGAGGGGGCTGATGGCGTTCGGACCGGAGATCACGCCGCGCAAGCGGCTGGAGCAGACGATCCACCCGCATTCCTATATGGAACGGGGAAACCGGGTAATGGAAGGATAAGACCGGGATCTGCGGGAGGACAGCAAAAAAGTCATGATAAAAGGGGAGATCATGATGGAAGAAAAAGGTTCGGAGAGGCCGAATTACAAACTGTATGTAGAGGTCGGGGCGGTCTACGAGCCGGACGGGACCATGGTGCCCAAATACCTCCGTCTCACACCGGACGGGGAGAAGTTCGTGATCGATCATATCTACCGTGCGCAGCGTTCCGCGAGCCGCAGGGCCGGCGGCTGCGGCATCTGTTATTCCGTGCGGATCCGCGGGAAGGACGCGCTTCTTTATTATGAAGATTCGCCGCATGCGTCCCGCTGGTTCGTCGAAAGCCGTTATCCGGTCCCGGAGGCGGACTTTTGACGCGGTTCGCATTGAAATTCCGACTGTGACAATATAAAATGATAAATGGATATTCATGCCGTCATGTACGATTTCGGGCACATGACGGTGATGCCGTATGGGAAGGTGCGGTGGAAAAAGACAAAAAGGACGGGACAAGATGGGATATGAGATGACCGGACGGATCCGGTACAGCGATCTGGATGAAAATGGTTTCCTTTCCGCGGACAGCGCCGCAGCTTACTTTCAGGACTGCTCGACGTTTCACGACGAGGACTGCGGGCTCGGGCTCCGGTACTGGGAAAAGAGAGGCGCGTTCTGGGCGATCACAGGCTGGAAATTCCTGTTTTTTGAAATGCCGTACCACGGCGCGCGCGTGACGATCCGCACCGATGCGACAGGTTTCCGTGCCTATACGGGTATCCGTACGTTCGGAATGCGCGGCGAAGACGGAAAACTCCTTGCGGCGGGGCATACAAGATGGGCGCTGCTCGCGCGTCCGGAAGGCGTGCCGACGAAGATCGCGCCGGAGGAAGTCGCCGCGTACGGTGTAAGCGAAGGACTTCCGATCCCCGTGGAGAACGGTCGGATCGCCATTCCCGCGATCTCCGGAGAAGGCATCGTCATGACGGAAATGTTCCTCGACTGGAATCATCACGTCAACAACATCCAGCTGCTCCGGATGGCGCTGTCCTACCTTCCGGAAGGCTTTTCGCCGCGCGTTGTGCGCGCGGCCTATCACCGGCAGGTCCTGCGCGGGGCCGTGCTGTATCCGGCGTTTGTCACCGATGATAAGGTGATGAGCGGCGGGCTCGTCGACGAAAAGGGGGAAGCATACTGCTTCTTCGAATTCCGTAAGGAAATGACGGAGGAAGAGGCTGCCATAGGGCGGCTTTGAGATATGGAAAAAAGACATTATTCTGAAAAACGGAACAGCGGCGCCGGCAGACCGGGACACGGTGCAGAGAAGCCCGGGTACGGACCGGGGAGAAATGCGGCCGGCTCCGTAAAAAAGACAGCGGAAGCGGCGCAGATACCGGCTGCGGCAAAAGACGTCGGCACATGGCAGGATCTTGTGATCGTGCATTTCGAAACGTTCGGCGCGTATCTAGGAAAAGACCGTACGGCGCCGAAAGAGGAGCAGGTGCTGCTGCCGAAAAAACAGGTGCCGGAAGGCGCGGAAGCGGGAGATATACTGCACGTCTTCCTGTATCGCGATTCCGACGACCGCCTGATCGCCACCGTTAATGCGCCGGCCGTCATACCGGGTGAAGTCGCGTCCCTTACCGTAAAGGAAGTGACGAAGATCGGCGCGTTCCTGGACTGGGGCCTCGAAAAGGACCTCCTTCTGCCGTATCATGAGCAGACGAAGAAGGTGAAGGCGGGTGAGAGCGTCCTCGTTTCCCCGTACGTCGACAAGAGCGGACGCCTTTGCGCGACCATGAACGTTTATCCGTACCTGTCTTCCCGTTCGCCGTATCACGCGGGGCAGACGGTACAGGGCGTCGCCTATGAGAAGTCGAACAATTTCGGCGTTTTCGTCGCGGTCGACGGCAAATATTCCGGCCGGATCCCGAAGGAAGAGGCTCCCGACGTGGAGATCGGCACGACGCTGACGCTTCGCGTATCCCGGGTGCTGCCGGACGGACGGCTCTCGCTGAGCCTCCGGCAGAATGCCTATAAAATGATGGAGGAAGACGGCAAAAAGATCGAAAGGATCATCCGCAAAGAGTACGACGGCGTTCTGCCGTTCGACGACAAGGCGGAGCCGGAGCGGATCCGGAAGGTGTTCGGTCTTTCGAAGGCGGCGTTCAAGCGCGCCGTCGGCGGCCTCCTCAAGGAAGAAAAGATCATCCTCGAGGATGGTACGATTTCATTAACCGACGGCTAAGTGCGTCCGCGATGGACCAGATACGCACACAGCCGGTGAGAGATAAACATGTCCTACGTCCCACTGCACGTCCACACGGAGTATTCCCTCCTGGACGGCTCGAACAAAATACCGGAGTATGTCGCACGCGCGAAAGAGCTCGGCATGACGGCCGCCGCGATCACCGATCACGGCGTGATGTTCGGCTGCGTCGATTTCTATAAGGCCTGCAAAGACGCCGGGATCAAGCCGATCCTGGGCTGCGAGGTCTACGTGGCGCCGGGCAGCCGGTTCGACCGCTCCGGCGGCACCGGGGACGACCGCTATTATCACCTGATCCTCCTTGCGGAAAACAATACCGGCTACGAAAACCTCATGAAGATCGTTTCGGCGGGCTTCGTGGACGGCTACTATTACCGGCCGCGCGTGGACAAGGAGATCCTCCGGCAGTATCACGAAGGGATCATCGCCTCTTCAGCCTGCCTTGCCGGCGAAGTTTCGCGCTATCTTCTCATGAACGACTATGAGCGCGCGAAGGCGGCCGCGCTGGAATACAGGGATATTTTCGGGGAAGACAATTATTTCCTCGAACTCATGGACCACGGGATCCCCGAGCAGAAGCGCGTCAACAACTTCCTGAAAAGCATGAGCCGCGAGACGGGCATCCCGCTCATCGCGACCAACGATACGCACTATACCTATAAGGAAGACGCGGAACCGCACGACCTGCTTCTCTGCATCCAGACCGGCAAGCGCGTATCCGATGAGAACCGGATGCGCTATGAAGGCGGGCAGTATTTCCTGAAATCCGAAGAGGAAATGCGCGTCCTGTTCCCGGAAGTGCCCGAAGCGATCGACAACACGGAGAAAATCGCGGAACGCTGCAGCGTGGAGATCATTTTCCATGAGCGCAAGCTTCCGAAATTCGACGTGCCTGCGGGAAAGAGCGCCTTCGGCTATCTTACGGAGCTATGCGAAGCGGGGCTTGCGCAGCGCTATCCGGAGGTGACGGAGGAACTGAAAAACCGCCTTTCCTACGAGCTCGAGACCATCCGCGGAATGGGCTTCGTCGATTATTTCCTCATCGTCTGGGACTTCATCCGCTACGCCCGCGACCACGGCATCCCGGTCGGACCGGGCAGGGGCTCGGCGGCCGGCTCGCTCGTTTCCTATACGCTCGGGATCACGCAGTTGGAGCCGCTGCGCTATAACCTGCTCTTCGAGCGCTTCCTCAACC
>JAFOIS010000026.1 GCA_017420605.1 Lachnospiraceae bacterium
CCGGCCTTCCGCCGCGCGATCGCGATCTGGTCTTCCACGGTGTCGACGCCGTCAAGATCGGGCAGCAGAAGCCCCCGCTTCGCGCCGCGGCTTACGATCACACCGTAGCGCTTTACGTCGAGCTGCGAAGGCGAATCGATATCCTCGGCCTCGCCGAGCACGTCGACGTTGATCTCAAGGAACGGCAGTTCCGCCGGCCGGATGGGCGAAAAACGCGGATCGCGCGTCGACGCGCTGATGGCGTTCCTTACGATCTCCTGTGCGAGATCGTCCGCGGTCGGCGCGATCGTGCCGATGCAGCCGCGGAGCTGCCCGTGTTCATGGATCGAAACGAAGGCGCCGGCGCGCCTTGTGAGGAGTTCTTCCGGAAGATCCTTCGGAATATCGATGATCCTGTGCTCCGTGATATAGGTCTCCAGCGCCGATCTCGCAAGCGAAACGTACGCATCCTCCGCCGCGCGCCGCTTTTCCATTTCCTCCGCCTGCTTTTTCATATGTATTTCCAGAAACCGGCGTCCGGGATCCTCCCCGCCCGGGAAGAATTCGCAGATGCCGTAGCCGACACCCGTCACGTCTTCGTGGGACAGCATTTTCGCCTCTACCGCGCGCCCGTCCAGCGCGCCGGCCATGATCACGAAGGACCGATGGCCGCATTCGGCCGCCTTCTCGCAGAAGGTCTCGTCGAAATCAAGCAGTTCGCCGAACGCGCCGCGTCCGAGGACGTCCATGACCCGTTCGTCGTACTGCGGCCCTTCCTCCGCGAAGCCGTACGGCCCGTAGCTCTTAAGCTTGTGGGAGAGGTCGCCGCTCGCGACGTAAACGGCGCGCCGCCCGGTCTCTTCCACCGCCTGCGCGATGACCTGCCCGAGCCGGTAATGATCGGTGAGCGGAAGCCCCGAAAGGCCCAGGCGCACAAGCTTGAAGTCCGTGTAATACTGCCGGATGAACCAGAGCGGCACCATCGTGCCGTGATCGAGCGCACGGTCGCGCTCGCCCTCCGTACCGGCCATAAGGCCCTTCTCCTCCGCAAGGCTTTCGATCGCGGATACGAGCTCCGTATCATACGTCTCGCGGAACCGTACCTGGCCCGCGCCGAACTGACGGAAGGAACCCTCCGCGCCCCGTCCCGGAGAAATATGGATATAGTCGGCATACATCACGGCATGCGGGCTGGAAATGATGATCGTCTCCGGCCGGAGAGATGCGATCTTCCGTGCGGCCGCTTCATAGGCGGCCGTGGTCTTTTCGATCTGCTTTTCGCTCCCCCGCCCGACCGCGGGCACGATCATCGGCGGATGCGGTACGGAAAATGCGGCTATGATGGACATGCTCTTCTCCTTTCCCGGCAGTTCTGCGCTGTGTCACTCCTCTGCTTTGCTCATGGATCCGCTCAGCGCAATGTCTTTCTGATCATATTGGCGGTGTAGCGGCCGACCATGCCCAGGACACGTCCGATCCCGCCGCACTGTTCCACAAAGGTCACGCTCTTCAGATCCTTTTCTTCCACATGGTTGAGCGCCGGATCGTGAAGACGCACGTTGTCGCCGTCAAAACGGGTTATAACCGCACCGGCCGTGCGGACGATCATGCCGTCGGCGAAGGCTTCGGCTTCCGCCCGCATATCTTCCGGGATCTCCGCGCCCGGCATGCCGTAAATACACTGGACGCTCTCTTCGAACGCGCCGTTATAGGACGGCCCGAGGGAGCGCGCCTGCGGCGCGGCGGCAAGATAAAGCTCCATGGAGCTTCCGTTGCCGCGGGACGGATAATACCGCTGCGGTCCGAAGTAGGTGCCGAACGGATTGATGCCGACGTAACGCTTCCCGTCTTTTGTGCGGAGCCGCAGCGGGCAGTGCGCCATGCTGCCGAGCACCCATCTTGCATGGGAAAGAAGAAGGCCGCCCTCTTTCCCCGCGATGCTGAGGATGCCGCCGGTCAGCTGGTGATTGGCTGAGGCGATGTTCTCATTTTCCGGGAAGGCGCGCCAGAAGTCCGCCATTTCATAGGAACTTATGTCTCCGGCGAAATTGCGCTTCGTCACCTTTACGGTATCGTCCGTGCGCAGAAGAAGTTCGAACGGAGCGGTCTCCGTCCATTTCGGATCGGAGAAACGCCCGAGATTCGAGGCCTGCGAGGAGATCTCGTGGTCTTCCTTCGTATAGGGATACTGCACGGCGCAGCGCACGACAAGGCCCTGCGCCGCCGGCGTCGTAAGTATATCAAAGGTATAGTGTCCCGGATCCGTCTCTCCCGGCAGATGGATCCCGCCGCAAAGGCGGATGCCGCCGCCTTCACCGGCTAACGCAAGCGGCTGCGCGCCAGCTCCGGCCACACCGCCGGTCACGCCTGCCGCGGAATTCTGCACGGCGGGCGGATCGAACGGGACCCTCTTTCCATCATACCGAATCCAGCTCGTAAGATGTGCCAGCGGCGCACCGTCAAGCCGGAGCATTCCGGAAGACGGATCGTAGGCAAGCGCGCCGGCACGGACCATGCCAGAGCTTCCGGCGCTATCTTCCGGCGAAACGGCGCTTCCATGCGTTCTGATTCCGATATCCTCCGGCGCTGCCGCGCCGGCTGAAAAATGCAGTGTATATGCCGGCCTCCTCTCTTTGAAAGAAACGATGAGGAAGATCGAGGAGATGCTGCCGCTCTCATATCTTTCCATCTCGAAGGCGGTCCAGTGCGCAAGGCCTTCCGCCGTAAGACGGAGCGCGCGGATATCCGTAAGGAAGCCCTCCCGGAGCGAAAGCTGCACCGCCGCAAGACGCAGCCCCTTCGGATTCAGAAGTTCCACAGCACCTTCCGTGCCGCAGGTCGTCCCGGTGCTCCGGGCCTCCGCTTCAGAAATGCCCGCAGCTGCTTCGGTATCCCCGGCTGCTTCTGCCTCCGCTTTGGCAGCCGCCATCCCCGGTCCGGCGATCTCTTCCTTCAGCATCTTTTCCGACAGCGCCAGCGCCTTTTCCTCGCGCGTGATGTTCATGACCGGCGAGGCGAGACCGAAGTGTGTCGTGGAAAGAAGCCGCACCCTCGTATCGAAGGAAGGCGATTCCCTGTCCGACGGCGAAAGGGACGCCATAAGGCGGGCGCGCTCGAGCCGCGTCCAGATGAGGCGGTTGAACGGCTTTTCGCTCCAGCTCATGTAGCCCGAAAGATTCCCGTCCGCCGTATCCTGCCCGAAGGTGATCTCCCCGGCGTTCCCGTGCGACGCAAGGTACCCGCCCGGCGTGTCGAAGACAACATAAGGCAGGTCCGCGACGTCGTCGATGTAGCCGCCGATACCGCCGAAACACGGGAGGGACTGCATCGGTCCCGGCACCGCCATCGGCTCCCACAGGAAGCTGTCGGCGTCGGTATTGAGGAAAATGAAAACGTCCCGGCCGATCTCCCCGCTCTCCTGCTTTTTATGCAGTTCCTTTGCCAGCGCGCGGAGGCTTCCCGCGTCCATGACGTCATTGGGCGAATAGGTGGGGATCACGGTAATGCTTTCGCCGCCGTAGGTATAGGTGAGCGGATTGAAAGCCTGTTCGTCGGGCAGCTGCGGGATAAAGGTCCGGAACGCGTCGAAGGAGATGCAGCTGTAGTAGAGGCAGACCGCTTTGACGCCCGCTTTTTTGTATGCGGCGACCTGCGGCGGCGAGAACATGACCTCCTGGGGGCGGATGATCATTTCACAGCTGCCGAAAAGGTCGCGCAGGCCGCTGCCCCGGGGATTGGTCACCGCAAGCGCGATGGAGGCGGCGAACTCGTCGTCGGTCATGGCGCTCATGGCGCCGTTGTTGTATCCCATAAGGATGTTTTCATCGCCGCGCTCCCGCACACGCTCGATGATATCGGGCGCGTACGCCGGGAGGATCTTCTCGAGGGAGTAGGCATTTTCAAAATCCCAGGTCCCGCGGACGGGGATGCCTCTCCTGTTCCGGTCATCCAGC
>JAFOIS010000204.1 GCA_017420605.1 Lachnospiraceae bacterium
CGGTCATGCCGGGACGCACCTGATGCTTGATCATGTAGCGCGGAATCTCTTCCTGGAACTTCTCCACGAAGAAGGGCCGTTCCGGCCGCGGTCCGACGAGCGACATATCGCCTTTCAGAATATTAAAGAGCTGCGGCAGCTCGTCGATACTCGTCCGCCGGATAAAGTGCCCGACTTTCGTGATGCGCGGGTCGTTATCGACGGTCCACGCTTTTTTTTCGGCCTCTTCATCCTGCATTACCATAGAACGGAACTTATACATGCAGAACTTTCTGTTGTGAAGCCCCACACGCTCCTGCCGGAAGATCACCGGTCCTTTTGACGTCAGCCGGATCGCGATGGCCGTTGCGATCATGACGGGCGAAGAGATCAGGATCCCGAGGACGCTGCCCGCGATGTCGAATAGACGCTTCGCGCCGGCCGCGAACGTATTGCTGAGCGGCACATACCGGATGTTGATGACCGGAAGCCCCAGTACGTCTTCGGTATAGGGCCGCGTCGGAATGATCCCGTTGTAGTCCGGGATAAACTTGGTATGTACGCCGGACTTTTCACAGAGCGTGACGATCTTCTCCAGATGGTCATATTCCGGCAGTCCGAGCGTGATGGCGATCTCGTCCAGATGGTTCTCCGGCAGGATCACCATGAGATTGCCGATCGTACCGAGGACCCGTATCCCTTTATATTCGGTGCCCGGGGCGATCTGATCGTCAAGTATCCCACGGATCCGGTAACCCCACTGCGGATTGGCGAGGATCCTGTCGATATATTCTTCCGCGGAGCGGCTGTAGCCGACAAGCAGTACGCTCCGGACCCCGGCGCCCATTTTCCACCGCCGGTGCATGATGCTGCGCACAAGCAGGCGCTCCGCCCCTACGAGAGCCGTATTGAGCACGATGAACGTAAGGAACATCCACCTGGAAAAATCGACGATCTTGACGACAAAAAGCAGCGCGGAAAAGATCAGCGCGGCGATGATGTTTGCTTTGAGGATATTGCGGGCTTCCGTCCTTATGCGGTTGAGGCGTTTCGCGTAGAGATCGCAGGCGGAATACAGAAGGAGAAGAACCAGGAGAGCTACAGCGAAGGCACGGATGTAAGTAGTCCTCGAAAGCACTTCCGCGTTCTCGCCGAACAGTTTCGTGCGGAAACGCAGGAACCAGGCGGCAAAAAAACTGAGGGCCGCCATAAGAGCGTCCAGCACGCACAGAAGCCTGTTTACGAATCTCTGGTTATCTTCTATCAAAGCTGTATCCTTTGTATTCCGGGGGCATTTGCCCCCATAGTCTCAATGAGCGTACCATAAGCCCGTTTTCTGCGCAAGTGAACTTTTTCTAAATGAAACGGGGCTATTCTGTAAACGGATCCCGCAGGCCTGCATCTTCCGGGCGGTCTACGGACGCAGGCTGTAATTCCATTTAGAGAGCGACAGGTTCGGATCGTAATACGGATCGCCGTCCCTGAGGAGTTTTTCCCAGCGGGTACGCATATACTCGATCTCGCCCTGGAAACGGCGCACCTTCTCTTCCGTATCTTCCGGACCGCGTGTCCTCGATTCGTCGTGATAGGCCTCCGCGTACGGATCGTACACGACGAGGTATCCCTTTTCACGTATCTTCAGACACAGATCCACGTCGTTGAACGCGACGGCAAGTTCTTCGGTAAATCCTCCCGCCTCGAAAAAGACGTCCTTCGGGACCATCATCATCGCCCCTGTCACAGCGCTCATATCCTGCAGGATCGACGCCTTGTGGAGATAACCGCTGTACGTGCGGGGCAGATCCACGAACATTGCGCCGGCTATGCCGCCCATGCCGATCACGATGCCGGCATGCTGGATCCGGTCGTCGGGATAATAGAGTTTCGCGCCGACCGCTCCGACTTCCGGCCTCTGCGCGACCCCGAGCATTTCTTCAATGCAGCCGGGATCGATCGACGTACGGACGTCGTTATTAAGGAAAAGAAGGTACTCCCCTTCCGCCTTACCCGCTGCGTAATTATTGATCGCGGCATAGTTGAAGCCCTTATCCCAGGTAAGGATCCTGACGTCGGGGTCTTCCCCGAGCGTCCGGTAGTATTCGAAGGTCTCCGCTTCTTCCGATCCGTTTTCGACGATGAGGATCTCGCGCTTCTTCCAGGCCGTCCCGCGCAGCGCGTCGATACAGCGTTTAAGATCCTCGGCATGATCGCGGTTCGGAATTATGACGGAAATGAGCGGCTCTCCCTTCACCGGATACTTTACCCTGTAAAAACCGTACTCCGGAAGGCAGCTCACCTCTCCTTCGGTCCCCGTCCTTGCAAGGTGCGAAGCGATCGCGCGTCTTCCGGCGTCGTAGGCATACTGCTTGCTGTCCGGATTATCCGCAGTCGATGACGCATGGGTCCGCCAGTGATACAGGACCTCGGGGATGCGGACGATCTTTTCCGCAGCCTCCGCGCAGCGGAAAATCAGATCATGATCCTGCGCGCCGTCGAACTCCGGCCGGAAAAGTCCGGCTTTATCGAGAAGCGTACGCTTCACGACAAGAAAATGCGTGACGTAATTATTCGAACGAAGGAGGTCAAGGTTGAAGGACGGCTTCCAGTGCGGCTGGAAATGCGTC
>JAFOIS010000205.1 GCA_017420605.1 Lachnospiraceae bacterium
AGACGGTATGCGTCTGTCCTGTAAAGTGATATACTATGATCCGAAGAGCGGAAACGCGGGATACTTCCCGCATCATGGACCTTCTTTCCCAGGTCCTTACGGTGCACCATAAGGGCCGTCCCGATCTGTTCAAGGGCGGCGTTACGAAATATACGGAAACGGAGCTCCATGCCCTCCTCCGGGATCCGCTGCGTCCGATCTTCGTGTGGACCGACGAAGAGGATACCGTGCAGGGATATGCGTTCTGCATCGTGCAGGAGCATCCGCACGACAACATCCTCACGGATATCCGCACCCTTTACATCGACGACCTGTGCGTGGATGAAAAGGTGCGCGGCCGGCACATCGGAAAATCGCTCTATGAGTATGTGCTGGACTTCGCAAAAGCCGGCGGATTTTATAACGTAACGCTCAACGTCTGGAGCTGCAACCCCTCCGCCCTGCGTTTTTACGAGAGCCTCGGCCTTACAGCGCAGAAAATCGGAATGGAAAAGATTCTTTAAGTAAGACGGAAAAGGAAAACGATGAAGATACGTATACTGGATCACGGCAATAAAGCGGCGGCGGAGCTCCTTTGGCACAGCATCGCGGAAAGGATCCCTCTCGAAACGGACGGAGATCTCGGACCGCTTTATGAGCTTTGCATCGACCCGGAACTTTCGGTTCCGGGAAGCTTCCGGGTCGGCGGAAGGTCCTGCCAGATCCGGATCAGCGCCGCCGATGAAGCGGGCCTTATCTTCGGGATCGGCAAGCTGCTCCGTACCGGCATCTGGCAGGAGGACTGGTTTACGCCCGTTCCGGACAATGCGGACTGTCTCCCGGAAAATCTCCGCCGTGCCGTCACAGTCTCTTCCGCCGAACTGAAATACCGGGACGGCAGACCGGACGAAGACAGCGCCGGCCTTCTTACGGCGCTTGCGTTTTTCGGCTGCAATACGGTCGTGCTCGCGCGCCCTTCGGTCCCCGCGCCCGGCAGCCCCGAGGAAGCCGAAGACAGCGTGCTCGCGGAATCTCTGGGTTCGCTCGGTCTTTCCCTTGAAGAGATCGTAAGCGACGATCCGGCCGTGAGCGGAGAAGTTTCCGCCGCGGCACGGACGCTCCTTGAGATCGACCGCGTCCGCTATCTTGCGGGACTCTGGAACAAAAGCGGGATCCCGGAGACCTTCTTCCGGGAATACTGCAATCTCTTTTTTGCGCCCTTCCTTGCGGACGAGATCGCGAAGATCGCCTCCTTTGCCGCCGAAGGCAGGATAGGCGAAGCGAAGCGTCTTATCGACGACACCGCCCTGCTGCTGCCGGAAAGGGTCCGGTGCGGTCTGCGGTGGCGGTCGCTTTCGGAAACCATATAACGGAGGAAGAAAATGGCTGTTTTCTTTTTCCTGCTCTGGATGATCCTGAACGGACGGATCACATGGGAGACCGTTCTCATCGGTCTTGCCGTGACCGCCGGCGTTTCCGCGGTCTTTTACCGCGTATCGGGATATACCTTCGAGAAGGATAAAAAACTTTTCCGGAACTTTTTGCTCCTTCTGGAATATGTTCTGGTCCTCGTCGCGGAGATCCTGAAGGCCTCTTTTTCAGTCGCCCTCTTCACGTTCCGGCCGGGAGCACATCCCTCGCCGGTCCTCGTGGAGTTCGATGCGGGCCTTCCGGGCAGCTTCCGCAACGTGCTTCTTGCAAATTCCATCACATTGACGCCCGGCACCTTTACCGTGCGTCAGGACGGCAGCCGCTTTCTTGTGCACTGTCTTACGCCCGCGTACGCGAAAGGCATCGACGACAGCCGTTTTATCCGGCTTCTGCGGAGGCTTACATGACGATCGGAGAAGCATACCGGCTTTTATATTCCATAACGCTGTCAGCGTACGCGCTGCTGCTCTTCGTCCCGCTCTACCGGGCGATCCGCGGCCCGCGCATCACTGACCGGATCCTTGCCGTCAATATGATGGGCACGATCCTCGTTTCCTCGATCGCCATCCTGGCCGTCATGCTGAAGGAAGGCTATCTTGTCGACGTATCGCTTATTTATTCGCTCGTAAGCTTTCTTTCCGTGCTTGTTTTCGCCTCGGTCTATATCCGGAAACGGGCAGCGGATCCCGGCGATAAGGGCAATCTTGCCGCGCATCCGTCCGGCACGGCGTCTCCGGCGGAAGATCCGGAAGAAGGGAGGAACGCATGATGGAATGGCTCCGTTTCGGCGTCACCGCCCTGTTTCTCCTGCTTTCCTTCGTCTCATTTGCCGCCGCCTCGGCCGGGAATCTCCGCTTCGGCTATATGCTGAACCGGATCCACGCCGCCGGGATCGGCGACACGACGGGACTCCTTTTCGCGGCGCTTGCCGCCATGACGGGAAGCGGGGAGCTTTCTGTGATCCTGAAGCTCATCCTTCGTGTCGTTTTCTGGTGGTTCACCTCCCCGGTCTCCACGCATTTCCTTGCGCAGATCGAGGTCTACACGAATGAGGCGATCGAAGACGTCGCCCCGCGGAGGAAGCTGAAATGAACTTTATCACGATCCTCCGCATTCTGCTGCTTCTGCTTCTCGTCACCTGCGCGGTCAGCGTCAACCTGACGAAAAAGCTGCTGCCTTCCGTCGTCATTTTCCTTGCGTACAGCACGATCATGGCGCTGCTGTGGATCCTCATGGAAGCGCCGGACCTGGCGATCACGGAAGCGGCCGTCGGCGCCGGCGTCTCCGGCATCCTCTTCTTTGTGACGCTCCGTAAAGTCCGTGAAGAAGATGAAAAAGACCGGTCCGGTCCGGATAACGGGAAAGGAAATACGCCATGAGCATACGGGAACGGCTGGACCGGTATCTTGCCGGCGATTTCGAGGGCATGGCGGAGTTTCTCGATACGCAGGAAAGCCCGGATACGCCTCGTGAAAAAGTAAAGAACGAACGGAAGCTTCTTACGGAAAAACTTGCGGAAAGCAGACAAGGACAGGCCGTGATCTCCGCGGAGAAAACTGTCTTTACGCGCCTGTACCGCGTCGTTTCCGTCACCTGCTGCATCGTGCTGACGCTCGTGATGCTGTACTGCATCGCACACCTGCCGCGATACGGCTACGATAACCCCCGGGCCGATGAAGTCGTCCGGCGATATGTGGAAGACGGCCTTGCCGAGACCGGCGCCGTCAACATCGTAGCCGGCATGATCCTGGACTACCGGGCTTTCGATACCCTGGGAGAGTCGCACGTCCTGTTCACTGCCCTTCTGTGCGTCACGATCCTTCTTCGGATCGACACGAAAAATATGCGCCGGGAATTCGAGGACTATTACACCGTCCGCAGGGATCACTATTACGATACCGGGCGGGACGCGATCCTCCGCACCATCGGCCTTGTGGTCGTGCCCTGCATCTTCGTATACGGGATCTATATCCTGCTCAACGGCCAGGTGTCGCCCGGCGGCGGCTTCTCCGGCGGCGCGGTCATGGGCGCGGGACTGATCATCTGGTCACAGGCGCGCGGGTTTTCGCACGTCGACCGCCTGCTCACCGCGCGGAGGCTGAACATCCTCACATTCGCTGCGCTGGCCTTCTACAGCCTCTCGAAATGCTATGTGTTCTTCATGGGCGCAAACGGCTTCCCGAACCATATTCCGAAGGGGATCCCGGGCGCGATCCTTTCGGGGGGACTCATCCTTCCGCTCGATATCGCCGTCGGGCTCGTGGTGACCTGCACCATGTACGGCTTCTATTCACTGTTTCGAAGGGGGGCGGTCGGAAATGCTTGAGACACTGCTCGCCAATTATGAAGAAGCGGTCGCCGTCATCCTGTTCGGGATCGGCTTTTCGATGCTCCTGTTCCACCGGAACCTGATCAAGAAGATCATCGGGATGAACATCATGGACACCGGTGTGTTCCTGTTTCTTGCCTCCATGGGGTACATCGCGGGACGCCGTCCCCCGATCCTGGAGGCCGGTGTCGAAGGAATCGAAAATTATGTAAACCCGGTCCCGGCCGGCCTCGTTCTGACCGGCATCGTGGTCTCGGTATCTGTGACCGCCGTGATGCTTTCGCTCACGATCCGGCTGTATAAGCGGTATCATACGCTCAACATCGACGACATTTACCGCCTTTCCAAAAAAGAGCACGAAGAGGAGGACCGGTGATGCCTTCTTTCGTCTGCAGTTTTCCTCTGTTCATGATCGTCGGCTGCCTGCTTAGCGCGGCCGGCTCCATGCTCATGCGCGGAAAAGCCGCCCGGAACCTCGCAATGGCGTTCGGCGCGGTCCTTTTCGTCATGGATTCGGTCCTTCTTGCCTGGACCGTAAAGCACGGCGCCTTCACTTATTCGATGGGCGAGTTCCCGGCCCCCTGGGGAAACGAACTGCGCGCCGGGGTGCTGGAATGCTTCATGCTGCTTGTATTTCTGCTCGTCATGCTCTGTTCCGGCATGGCAGGCTACCGTTTCCTTGCGGAAGACGTCGACGAAAGCAAACTACCGCTTTATGCATCCCTCATGCACCTTCTCACCGCGGCGCTCTGCGCCCTGATCTTCACGAACGACATTTTCACCGGCTATGTTTTCCTTGAGATCCTGACGCTCTCGAGCTGCGGCCTCCTCATCGTCCGCGAGATCGGACGCACGACGCTCGCCGCCGTGCGATACATGGTTCTGAACCTTCTCGGGTCCGGTCTTTTCCTGCTCGGCGTCGTCCTGCTGTACGATATCACGGGGCATCTCCTCATGGTCCCGATGCACGAAGCGCTCACGGAGATCATCGCCGATCCGTCCATGCATCTGTCTCTTGCCTTTGCGGCAGGGATCCTTACGATCGGCCTCGCCATAAAGAGCGGCCTTTTCCCGTTCCATTTCTGGATGCCGGACGCCTACGGCTGGGCTACGCCGACCTCCGCGTCCGTCCTGTCCTCCCTGGTCTCGAAGGCCTACATTTTCCTTCTGCTGAAGATCTATCTGCGCGTGTTCGGACCGGAGGTCCTTTCGATCCTTCCGCTTTCGCGGATCCTTCTTGTGCTCGGCATCCTCGGCGTCGTTTTGGGTTCCGTCTCCGCCCTGCGCGCCGGCAATATCAACCGGATGGTCGCTTTTTCCTCCGCCGCGCAGATCGGCTACATCTATATGAGCATCGGGATCGGCGGCACGGAAGGCTATACCGCGGCGCTCTTCCATATCCTTGCGCACGCGGTCACCAAATCCATCCTCTTTCTGTCGACGCCGCGGCTTGCGGACGTTTCGGGAGAAAGCCTTCTGTTCCGGAATCTCCAGGGCGCCGGCCGGAAGGATCCTTTCTCGGGCGCGTTCTTTACGGCGGGCGCGCTGTCCATGATCGGCGTGCCGCTCTTTGCCGGTTTTGCGTCGAAGCTCGTCATCGCGCTCTCCGCGGTCGATACGGGGAACCTGAAAAAGATCATTCCCGTCATGATCGCGCTCGCGGCAAGCTCGGTGCTGAACGCCCTGTATTTTATCCGTACCCTGATCCGGATCTGGCATGACCCGGACGGGTCCGACGATCTTTACGACCCGGCGGTGCGCCTTCCGGAGACGGTCCCCTATACGGCCGCCTGCGCCCTGCTGCTCGCCGCCAATCTGTTCCTGGGGCTGTTCTCATGGGAAGCCGTCGACCTTATCCGTCTCGGGCTTTCCATGTTCTCATAGTATGATCCGGAAGATGCGTTGACTTTCTTCCGTTACCGTCTAAGGAGGTAGACATGGTTTTTCTTTCCGCAGTACTTCTTCCGATCGTCCTCGGCACAGCCGCCGCGCTGCTGCATGTTTCGTATGCAGGGAAAAAGATCCTGTATACGGCCGTCCTTATCCTGACGGATCTTCTGGCGCTGCTTTCCCTCGCCTATCCTCCGTCCATGTCGTTCTTCCGGCTGACGGAAGACGTCATTTTCGGCTTTTCTCTGGATGCGACGGGGAAATGGTTCCTACTCGGCGTCGTCCTGCTTTACTCGGCTGCGCTTTTCTATGCCTTCTCCTATATGGAGCACGATCCGCATCCGGATATCTTCTTCGCCTTTTACTTCGTATCCTACGGCGCCATGCTTTCGATCTGCGCCGCGTCGAACCTTGTGACTCTCTACTTCTGCTTTGAGATCGCGACCCTGACCTCCGTGCCGCTCGTTCTGCAGGAACGTACGAAGGAAGCGATCGCCGCCGCGCTGAAATACCTCTTTTATTCGATCGGCGGCGCACTCCTCGGTCTGTGGGGCGTATTCTACGTCTATCTCTATTCCGTTCCCGACAAAGATTTTCGCCTGTCCGGGATCCTCGACCCGGCAAAATATGCCGGCCATGAAAACCTTCTTCTTGCGGTCATCTTCATCGCCATCATCGGCTTCGGCACCAAAGCCGGCCTTTATCCGATGCACGGCTGGCTTCCTACGGCACATCCGATCGCGCCCGCGCCGGCTTCCGCCCTTCTGTCCGGCATCATCGCGAAAGCCGGCGTCCTTGCCGTGATCCGTCTTGTCTATTTTTCAGTCGGCGCGCAGTTCCTTCGGGGGACCTGGGTACAGACCGCCTGGATGTGCCTGTGCATGCTGACGATCTTCATGGGATCGATGATGGCGTTCCGGGAGAAGATCACGAAAAAACGGCTGGCCTATTCCACCATCAGCCAGATCTCCTACCTCCTGCTCGGCTTAAGTTTCCTTTCCCCGGAAGGCTTCTCCGCCGGCATGCTGCAGTTTATGGCGCATGCGTCGGCGAAAGGCTGCCTCTTCCTGTGCGCCGGTATCTTCATGCACAACGCCGGTAAAACACGCGTGGACGAACTGCGCGGTCTCGGACGCCGCATGCCGTTCGTCTTCTGGTGCTTCCTTTTCGCCGCTCTCTCGCTGGTCGGCATCCCGCCGATGGGCGGCTTCTCCGCGAAATGGTATCTGGCCCTGGCCTCGCTCGGGAACGGCTACGGCGTGCTCTCGGTCCTGCCGGTGGTCATCCTTCTTATCTCCGCGCTGCTTACGGCAGGCTATACGTTCCCGATCGTGATCGACGGGTTCTTCCCCGGCAAAGACTTTGCGGGCGAATCGGACGAAAAGATCAGGGTGCCTTACGCCATGCTGATCCCGCTTGCCGTCTTCTGCACCGTCAGCCTTCTTGTCGGTCTTTACGGCAGCCGGATCGCCGCCTTTTTCATGAACACACTGACCCGTTAGGAGTTCTCCATGCACGAAGCATCCTGCCTTCTTCTTCCGATCGCCCTGCCTCTTGCCGGAGGGCTCTTCAGCCTCTTCGTGCGGATCCGTAACGTCCGTCTTCTGCACGTGATCCTGGAGATCACCGCCGTGATCACGACGGCGCTGACGCTGCTCCTTCTTAAGGAGCAGTCCGGCGGCGTCTTTACGCTGTACTCCTTTGCGCAGGGCTTCTCCCTGTCGTTTATGGCGGACGGCGCGGCCAAGGTCTTTGCCGCGATCGTCTCCATCCTCTGGCCGTTCGTGCAGCTCTATGCCTACGCGTATCTCGAGGGCGACCCGCGCCAGCGGCATTTCTTCGGCTTCTTCATGATGACGTACGGCATCACGCTCGGGATCGCCTTCTCCGCGAATCTGCTGACGCTCTACGTCCTCTTCGAGATGCTCACGCTCTCCACGATCCCGCTCGTGACCCATTACGGCGACCATGAAAGCATGTACGCGGGACGGAAATATGCCGCCTTCGTCATCGGGGGCGCTGCGCTCGGCTTTGTCGCGGTCGTCATCACGCACACCGGCTCCGAAACGGCCCTCTTTACGTTCGGCGGATATCTTTCGGATTTCTTCTCTCCGGCGCTCCTGCGCTGGACCTTCCTCGTCGGCTTTTTCGGTTTCGGCGCCAAGGCCGCGATCTTCCCGCTGCACAGCTGGCTGCCGACCGCTTCCTGCGCGCCGACGCCCGTCACGGCGCTGCTGCACGCGGTCGCCGTCGTGAATTCCGGCGTCTTCGCCATCCTCAGACTCACATGGTACACCTTCGGGCCGGCTCTTCTGCGGGGAACGTTCGCGCAGACGGTCGCGCTCCTTGCCGCGTCCTTTACGCTCCTTTACAGTTCCTGGATCGCCGTGCGGGAGCGGCACTTAAAGCGCCGTCTCGCCTACTCAACCGTGAGCAATCTTTCCTATATGCTCTTCGGGATCCTTCTGCTCACGGAAGAAGGAATGGTCGCCGGGCTGGCACACATGGTCTTCCACAGCATCATCAAACTGACGCTTTTCCTGTGTATCGGCGCGTTCATGCACGAGACCGGCAAATCGTATCTCTATGAAGTCGGCGGCGCCGGGCGGCGGATGCCCTGGGTCTTCGGCTTCTATACCATCAACGCGCTGTCGCTCATCGGGATCCCCATGCTCTGCGGTTTCGTATCGAAATGGCGGCTTCTGGAAGCCGGTGCGCAGGAAGGGCATCCCGCCGCCATCGTCGGGATCGGCGCCCTTCTTATGTCCGCACTGCTGTGCGCGATCTATGAGCTCACCATCTCGGCGCGCGCTTTCTTCCCCGCGCAGGGACAGGACCGCTTCATCGGCGCCCACGACGGTCCCGAAGGCGGCTGGCGCATGCATCTTCCGATCGCTGTATTCACGATCGCGGATATTTATTTCGGAATCGCGCCGGGAGCGCTGCTTGCGTATCTCGACCTGATCGCACGGGGGGCAGTATGATCATCGCAGCATTAGTCGGCCTTCCGTTCCTGGAAGGGATCCTTCTTTACATGATCGGC
>JAFOIS010000206.1 GCA_017420605.1 Lachnospiraceae bacterium
CGAGGAAAGCGTAGGCGTCGGTGCCGCCGCAGGTGCTGTCGGTGATCGCATTCCCGGCGTCGTCCTTCGTGTATTTATCGTCGAAGAAGCTCAGGTTGCTGAAATTCATGAGCACGCGGTAGCGCTTCGAACCGCCGATCGCCTTGATGGTGCCGTCGGCTTCCGATTCGTTGCCGTAGTTGACTTTTACGACGCGGTTTACATAACCGCGGCTTATCAGACTTGCGTCCGCCGCGCCGTGGCCGTATTCGTCGATCGAAAGGACGACGGCGCCGCGCCTTGCCAGCTCGATCGCGTAGGCGGCGTTCGTCTCATGGTCGTTCTGGTAGCCGTGCAGAAGGAGGACGCCCGGGGCCTTCGCGGACGCCGACGCACTCTGCGGCGTATAAAGCTTATAGGCTATATCGCCTGCTTTCGTCGGAATGGTACCGTCCGTGATCGTGACCGCACCGTTATCCCGCTGGATCCGGTCGGCGAAATACATGGCGCCGGCGGCGATCGCAAGAAGCAGAATGAGAGCGATAACGCTGCGCAGTTTCGATGATTTCATAGGAACCTCCTTACGGTGGAGATGTACTGGAATGGATCGCGCCGGATGGGGCTGCCCCGGAAGAATGCATTCGGCGGATCGGGTTATTACATTATACTACAGTTTACCATGGGTGGACAATGGCAAGTCTTCTGCAGCCGGCTGCATACAGGCACAAAAAAGAACCGGCGCGATAAAGACCGGCGCCGGTTCTTTTTTGTGCATCATTGCCACATAGAATTGGCCGTAACGGTACGGCGCCAGTGATTAAATGTCGGAGCCGGCGTTTTGTCAGTCCGGAGCCCGTAAGACAACTGTTCTTCTTCCAGTTCGTCGATCCTGCTGATCCTGCCCTCTAAAAGATCCTCAAGGCGTTTCCGGCAGCTCCTGATCCGCATCAGAAGTCCGCCGAGGCGTATATCCTGTACGTCAAAGCCCTGCGGTCTGTTCTCGGCAAACCAGCGCTCCCGGAAAACGACATGAAAGGCTTCAAGACGCCTTTCCAGTTCTTTATAATCACGGATCAGGACAGAGAGCGCTTCAAGATCATCGGAGCGGTAAACCGCATGTGTCCTGTTTCCGAGATCCGCCTTGATCTCGAGTACACGGCAGAGCGCGGCGATGCTCCGGAAGAGAAGACCCCATTCCGGGTCTCCCGCCAGGCGCGTAAGACGCTCCGCGCAGGCGGCATATCCTGATCCCGTATCTTCCGGAATGTCTCTGTCGAAAATGCCCATGAAGCAGTCGTTATAGAGCGCGTATTTATCCTGGTTACAATGGGCGTTCTCTTCTCCGTTCAGGGTGCCGGGCAGATCCAGCGCCATAAAGTCATCAAAAGGAAGGCCGAACTGCTCTTCGAATCTCTTCCGGATGCCCTGCTCATCAGCATTCCCTTTCGCAAGTTCCGACGCATAGAAGAGGGCGGGTAGAAGAGCAAAGAAAGAGCATTCGGCACTGTCGTCGCCCCAGAGCGTAAGGAAGACGTCTTTCACACCATGCTGCCGGCAGCTTTCGAATGCCGCTTTCGTCGCATTGATACTGAAGCCGTTGTGCGGCGTGAAGCCTGTCCAGCTCCACAGACCGCCCGCAAACCAGGTCCCCTCATGCAGCCTTTCATGGGCTTCGAGCATACGGTCGTAATGCGCCGTATCTGTCGAATAATAGTCCCAGTACACAAGATCCACATTTGCCGGAACCAGGGCGCGGATTTCATCGCGGAAGACGACGCTGTCTGCGTAATACTTTCCGCCCGCGGCAAGACGGAAGAACATGTCCGACCACATCAGAAACCGGAAACCGTATTTTTCTCCGATCCGGCATACGCGGGAAAGGTGTTCGAGCATCAGCTTCGTACGGTCGCAGTCGCCGTGCCGGTCATAATACTGCCCGCGTCCCAGAAGATGCGCCTCATCCATGCCAAGGTGCAGTGTCCTTGACGTAAAGCAGGAAGAGATGGATGCGAACATGTCATCGATCATCGTGTAGACTTCCTCGTCTCCGACAAGGAGAATATCGTCCACGTCGAAATGTTCCTGATAGGCAGGCCAGTGTTTCAGCTGCCGAAGGTGCGCGAGCACCTGTATGCACGGGATCAGCTCAATGTTATGATCTTTTGCATACCGGTCCGCTTCGCGAAGTTCTTCCTGCGTAAAGCGGCCTCGCAGATAGCCGAAAAACGGCTGTCCGGGCACCTCATAGGTCTCTTCGGTATACAGCATCAGCGTGTTATACCCGAGTGAGGAGGTGATGTCGATCCATTTTTTCAGGGCGGTCATATTCGGGACGGCGTTCCTGGAGCAGTCCAGCATGGTGCCGAAGGTTCGGAACATAATCTCTTCTTCCATGATTTGCCTCCATAGCATAAAAGGAACACGGAAATGCGGATACATCTGAATCTATTGATAGCATAAAGGCGGCAGAAAAACCACATGGAAAAGGAGGGTACTCTTTCCCGCGGGTTGCTGTCTTTCACGGGATAGACTATATTAAGTGTACCACAGGGAGGAATATGGTTTGATCACGGAGTGGGACATCAACGTCGGCTGGTTTGACAGGTTGGAAAAGGAGTACGGTCTCTTTCGCGATTACGCGCCGAAAATCCGCTGCGCTGTCGCCGCGATTGGAAACAACCCGGACCTTTACGGAAAAATGCAGACTGCCTGGCTTGACCTGAGCGAGACACCGGCAGAGAATGCTGCGAAGATCGCGGTACCGGAGACTGCAGATCCGCGCATAGCCCCGTGGATACGGCTTATCCTGCTGCTTCCGTTTATTACTCCGATGATGAACAGGTACCGGGATCACGGTTATTCGGAGGAGGAGATCCGTGTCGTATTTCATGAGTTCTATGATTGTATTGCCAGGACTGCTGAAAGGACCGGTACCGCCGGCCTTACGGATATGTATTTTGACTGGGTGGTACTCTTTATCCGCGAGTTTTTCTTTCGTGTTCTGGATTTCCGTTTTGAACTGGCAAAATACAGGGGAAATGCGGTATATTTCAGGAGTAAAACAAACGGCGGCGATCCCTCCTATAACGTCCTGGCATCTTCCGGTCTCTGGCACAGGGACGGCATGGCGCTCGGAAGCGCGCTGTTCGAAGAAGCGGAAGGTGCTTTCCATGCGTCTTTAACGGAATCGCTGTCATCCTGGAGCGGTAATTCAGTAGAGTCCGGGCTTGTCCGGCCCGGAAAAACGACGCTTCGTAAAGCGGAATGGGAGAAAGCGCTGGGATATGGCGATCCCGTTCTGAAGATACATATTGATCCGGGAGCAGATATTACGGCAGGCCATGTCGCGCAGGCCGCCGGGGAGGCTGTCCGTATCGCGAAAGAACGCTTCGGGCATATTTCCGGCATACTCTGCGAATCATGGCTGCTCGATCCTGTATACAGGGAAGTGCTGGGAGACGATTCCAGAATAGCAAAGTTCGGGGAACAGTTTATTCGTTTCCCGCAATTGAGCAACGGCCTGGAAATCATGAATTTTGTTTTTGAGGCAGAGCTCGAAGAACTTCCGCATCTTCCGGCAGATACCCGTCTTACAAGAGCGCTGAAGGAACTCTATCTTGCAGGCGGCAGAACACATGCGTTTGAAGGAATGTATGCTCCCGGCCATCCGGTATAACAGAGCAGCAGGTATCGGAAACTGAAAGAAGAGAAGCTTATGACAGATAAATGCGTGATCGGAATTGACTTCGGAACGCTCTCCGCGCGTGCGGTCGTGATCCGCTGTTTTGACGGGAATGTACTCGGCACCGGAGAATGCGCCTATCCGCACGGCGTCATTTCCGGCGCCATGCCGGACGGAACGCAGCTTCCGCCTGGATCCGCTCTGCAGGATCCGGCGGACTATATCCATGCGCTGCGCACGTCGGTTAGGGAGGCGCTCGCATCCTCCGCCATACCGTCCGGTTCGATCATCGGGATCGGGATCGACGCGACGAGCTGCACGATCCTGCCGGTCACAAAGGAAGGATCACCGCTCTGTTTCCTTCCCGCATATAAGGACCGGCCGCATGCTTACGCAAAGCTTTGGAAGCATCATGCCGCAGCCGCGGAGGCTGAAAGAATGACGGAACTGGCCCGGTCGGAGAACCTGCCGTTTTTATCACGATTCGGAGGCAGAGTTTCTTCTGAGGGCATGTTCCCGAAACTCCTTGAGATCCTTCGGGAGGATCCGGAGATCTATCGGGAGGCAGACGCATTTCTCGAACTGGGCGATTATCTGACGGGGCATCTTACCGGCTGTTTTGTCAGAAGTCTGTGCATGGCAGGTTTTAAGTCCTTCTGGGAGGAAAAAACAGGGTATCCTCCGGAGGATTTTCTGGCGAAACTGGATCCGCATCTTCGGACGGCGGAGGAGGACAAGCTGCGTCATTCTGTCATGCAGCCCGGAGCGCGCGCCGGGTATCTTACGGAAGCGGCGGCGGAAGAACTGGGACTTTTGCCGGGCATACCGGTCGCTGTCCCAATGATCGATGCGCACGCAGCGGTTCCGGGCGCCGGGATCACCGGACCGGGAGAACTGCTGCTTATTCTGGGCACCTCCTCCTGCAGCATGATCTGTGATATGGAGGAACGCAGTATACCGGGCATCTGCGGTGTTGTGAAAGACGGGATCCTGCCGGGATTCTACGGCTATGAAGCGGGACAGACCGGCGTCGGAGACTGTTTTGCATGGTTTGTGAAGAATGCGGTTCCGGAGGAGTACACAGCGGAAGCACGTAAAAGGTGTATATCCGTGCACACCCTCCTTATGGAAAAGGCCGCGGCTATTTTGCCGGGGAGGGGCAGGCTGATCGCCCTGGACTGGTGGAACGGCAACCGGTCGATCCTGAACGACGCTTCCCTGTCGGGCGTTTTCTTCGGGCTCACGCTGGAGACAAAACCGGAAGAAATGTACCGGGCGCTTCTGGAAGCGACGGCGTTCGGCGCCAGAAAGATCCTGGAGAACTTTGAAGCAAACGGCGTGCAGGTCCGATCGGTCACTGCCTGCGGCGGTATTTCCGAAAAGAATCCCCTGATGATGCAGATCTATGCGGATGTTTTCGGAAGATCCGTGACGGTGCATGCCGGCGGAAATGCCAGCGCCATGGGGGCGGCGATGCTTGGCGCAGTTTGTGCCGGCAGCCGGATGGGCGGCTATGATACGCTGCGCGAGGCGACTTCCCGCATGGCGAAGAGATCAGCCGTCACCTACGAGCCGGTCTCTGCCGCTGTGAAGCATTATGATGCGCTTTACCGGATCTACAGCAGGCTGTATGAACTTCTGGGAGTTGAAAACAGGGAATTATTCGTCGATCTGCAGCGGAATCCTTAATAAAACGAATCTGCGCATAACAGCAAAGGAGAGCATGATGGACAGCACTTATAATGAAACGTCACTCGACAGTCTGTGCGCGGCGCTGGCGGCCGCGATGGGGATCGATCCGCCGGAGCATGCCGCTCCAGCAAATGAAGCGCTGCTTGCGTATCTCAACGGAAGAAAGGCGGACCGGCTGTTCCTCTTTAATCCGGATGCCATTGCCCAGTGGATCTACCGGAAGTATCCGCAGCTCTTTACGGAAGTCAGGAACATTGGTGAACTGGAACTGCCGTTCCGGACGGTCATGCCCTCGGTAACGCCGGTCTGCTTCGGGACGTTTTATACCGGGGCGCAGCCGGAAGTGCATGGGATCCGGAAATATGAAAAGCCCGTGATCCGCATCGATACGCTCTTCGACGCCATGCTCCGGGCAGGGAAAAAGTGTGTGATCGTGGCGCTCAAACGCTGCAGCATGGGCAATATTTTCCTCGAGCGGGACATGGATTATTATCTGTATGATTCGATCGATGAGGTAAATGCGAAAGCCGCACAGCTGATCCTGGAGGACCGGCACGACATGATGGCCGTCTACAACGGCAATTACGACTCCGTCATGCATAAGACCGGGCCGGAAAGTCTCGAGGCTCTTTCGGAAGCCCGTGCGAACAGCCATACGTTCGCGACCTACTACGCAATGATCAGGGAACACTGGAAAGAGCATCAGACGCTTATGGGATTCGCGATGGATCACGGCTGCCATGAGATCGACGGGAACTGCGGTTCCCACGGCCTCGATATGCCGGAAGATATCAACATCCTGCATACGTACGTCATGGTCTGACGCCGAAGAGCGGATATAAAAGGAACCGGAAGTATTCTTTGGGAAAAGCAGGGTCACTATGAAAGATTTTGAATGGTCAGAAGAACTGTTCCGGGATCCGCCGGCGCAGTTCCGCGGCGCCCCTTTCTGGGCATGGAACGGGAGTCTGGATCCGGAGGCCCTTCGGGAAAAGATGGACGTCATGAAGGAAATGGGCTTCGGCGGCTGGCATATGCATTCCCGGATCGGGCTCTCTGTGCCTTATCTTGGCGAAGAATTCATGAAGGCCGTCCGGTTCTGCGTGGAATACGGCAGATCACAGGAGATGCTTTCCTATCTTTATGATGAGGATAAATGGCCGTCCGGTTTCGGCGCCGGCTTCGTGACAAAAGATGACCCGGATCTTTGTGCCCGCCATATCCTGTTTACAAAAGACGTCATCACGGGAGACCGTGCCGAAGGACGAAAGACGGTCACCGGGCGCGTTCCGATGAGCGGTCCCTGCCGGCTTCTGGCGTCCTATGACGTGGTGCTCTCGGACGGCGCGATCGTATCCTACCGGACTCTCGGACAGGATGATCCGGACAGAGAGCAGCCGGAGGGGCAGATCTGGTACGCATACGAGGTCATCAGCGATCCGGATCCCTGGTTCAACAACGCATCGTATGCAGACGTCCTGAATCCGGAAGCCGCAAAACGGTTCGCGGAGCTTATTTATGCACGGTATGCGGAGGAGATCGGCGAAGAGTTCGGAAAATGTGTCCCGACGATCTTTACGGACGAGCCGCAGTTTACGCGGATCCAGGTGCTCGAGGACGGACGCGGCAGGGGAGAAGCCTGCATTCCTTCGACGATGAACATGGACGCGCTTTTCCGGGAAGAAAAGGGGTATTCCCTTATGGAACGCCTTCCCGAAGTCTTCTGGGATTTCGCAGACGGGACGACCGGTCCGGTCCGGTATCATTTCTTCGACTTTATCACGCAGCGTTTCGCGGATTCCTACAGCGGTGTTCTGGGCGGCTGGTGCCGCAGGCACGGGATCGGCTTTACCGGGCACCTCATGGGGGAAGGAAGCCTCGACGAACAGTCCCGGTTTGCCGGGGAATGCATGCGGTCCTACGTATACTACGACCAGCCGGGCATGGACCTTCTGGCCGACCGTAAGGAGTTCATGACGGCC
>JAFOIS010000207.1 GCA_017420605.1 Lachnospiraceae bacterium
CGCGAGGTTCAGGACCACCAGGATCGAATAAAACAGGCTGTTGAGACCCAGATACTCTTCACCGAGATAGTAAAGGAGGATGGTACGCAGAAGAAACGGAAACAGGATCTTAACGGCTGTCTTCAACACGCCGCTGGCCGCATTTCTGATGGAATTAAGACCCCTGCTCTGCATTGCACCTCCCAAGGCTTCCGATGTAGGAGACCGGTCACTGCATTTCTTTCAAATCCAGACAGCGAACGTTCGGGTAGCCGGAAAACATTTCCAGCGCATCCGGATCCGTCACATAAACCTCACCCTGATATCCGTTCCGGTAATAGTCGAGAAGCAGCGTGGAGTTTACGGTCACAAGACAGTCCAGATTCCCGTATTTTACCGTCGTAACCAACGTCTCCTCGTCTTCCGTATATTTTGCGGCACTCAGCGGATGCTTCATAATGACGTATACGGCCTTTTCGCCCTTTCGTTCAAAATACGCGCAGGCCTGCCGGACCCAGTCCGGATTCATCTGCTCGACGATCCCGATATAGCGATATCCCGTCTTGCGTTCCAACGTCGAAAACGCAACGCTCGGCGGAAACGGATATACCGTGAAGACGCATTCCGGATTGGAAATATAGTTCGCCCGGAAGACGTCGGCAGAATAATTGTCAAAAACAAAGAATTCCGTGCATGGATACCGGTCCGGGACGACGTCTTTTCTGGATACGACCCCGTGCTGATATACACGGTATTCCAGCCCGAGCAGATCGCAAAGCTTCCCGAGCCAGACCGCGCATTCATCAAAATGTCCGCGCGCGTATACGCACGGCGGTTTCACACGGTTTAAAAAGGCCGCGATAAAACAGAATTCCTGCCACAGTATATAATCGAGGATTTTCCCGTGATTCTTCCGGTACAGCCGCAGCGAAAGAAACCTGAGCCGCAGTTTCTCCGCAAAGGAAAACGGCGTCAGAATCGTGACCCCGTCCCTCAGTTCGCCGATCTTCTCAAACCACGGACCGCGGTACACATGCTGCGGGAGCCTGGCGGAAACGGCGTTCGTCCTCTGCGCCTTGCCGCTGATGATAGTGACCGGGCCTGACAGTTCCTTTCTCCGGTTCATAAGGAGCACCAGCCCGTAATAGCCATAGACCATCCGGTTCCGATGCGAGCCATCTTTTTCGTAGTCCGGAAAAACAGTCATGAGATTCCGTATCCCGGCATTGCAGGCTTCAATATAGGCCTCTGCCGATCCCTCGGCAAAAGGCAGCAGCGGTAGCTTTTCTCGCAACGTCCTATCTCCCTCCCGGAATACGCCGCCGCGTCTCCGGCCTTTTCATTTTCCGATGTCAACTATCATACAACATAACCCGTGCGGTTTTCAATCCGAAGATCGTTCCAGCGCCACCGTGCCTGTCATATAAGAAGCTGCATGAGCGGCATCGTCAGCACGGCCAGCAGATTCGTCACAAGAAGGAGGCCCGCGCCGATCCGGCTGTCCTGCCCGAAGGCCGTCCCGTATACGACCGTATTCATCCCGCAGGGGCACGCGAAGGCGATGGCCGTCACGACGCGGACGATCTGCGGCGCGCCGAGCAGGGTGAGGAGGCCCAGAAACGCCGCCGGAAACAGGATCAGACGGAACAGGGATATCACGACGTCCGCCTTGATATCGATGATCTCCTTCGGATCATAATCCGCGATCACATATCCGAGCAGGATCAGGGAAAGCAGCGGATAACAGCCGCCGAGCTTCGAGAGGGTGTCCGGGATCATTGCCGGCAGATACTGCGCAACGCCCGTGATCCCGAGAAGAAAACCGATGAGTTCCGCGACCATTGCCGCGTTGAACAGCCCGCGCAGGGAAAGCCTGTGCTTCGGGTGCTCCTTCGTGAGCGGACGGAGCTGCTCGATACCCCAGACGTAAGTGCCGATCGAGAACGGCAGTATGAAAAGGGACAGCTGGAAATATCCTGCCGTTCCGTACATCGCGAGCATGAGCGGCGTGCCGACGCCTCCCGTGTTCGGGAAAGTCAGGGAATAGCGGTAGATGCCCCTGAGGTTCTCGTCATGGTGCGCGATCAGTTCCGTCACGAACGTCGCGGCAAGAATAGACAGAAAAAAGAACCCTGTACCGTACAGGATCAGCATCATGTTCGCCCGGAGATTCTCCGGGGTACACTGTGTCATGAAGGTATTGATGAGGAGCGCCGGCAGAAAAATGTATACGATCAGTTTGGATACGACAGTCTCCAGGGATGCCGGGATCAGATGTGTCCTGTTCAGGATATAGCCGATGATCATGAGCGCCAGGATCATCAGCATGTTGTTGAGCGCTGCCGTAAATACCGCTTCCACGAAGATGCCTTAAGGGAATGCGGCGCCGCCGCATTCCCCCTTTCTTTTCAGGTTATGTTGTTTCAGCCGTAGATCGATTTCTCCGCTGCGGTCACGATCGACTTGGCGTTGTTGTAAATGACGTCCTCGACGTCCTGCTTCGTAAGGCCGAGGGTCTGGCAGGCACGCTTGAACGCAAGCAGTTCTTCGTACAGGAAGAACGTCAGCGCGTCCGCTTCGATCCCTTCAAGCTCCCGCATGTGCGGATCGATCGAAACGTCGCCGTAAAGTCCCTTCGGGACAAGGTTGATATACGTGCCGTTTTCCGTGATCCGGCGGGTGCGCATGCGGAGGATCGGAAGATCCGAGCCGAACAGGAGCTGTTTCGGGCCGCCGAACTCGAGGCACTTCGTGATCGCGTATTCGTTGCAGTTGGCCGAAAAATCGAAGACCATGCCCGGAGCTTCCTTGAGGACCTCGAACGCGTCCGCGACGTCGCCCTTCGTATAGGCGCGGCCGATATGGGCGATGATCATTTTGATATTCGGATATTTCTTATAGATCTCGATCATCTGCGCGAGGTTGACGCGGTCCTTAAGACGCCCGGAACGCGGGATATGCAGCATCAGGATGCCGCCCATTTCGTTGAGGCGTTCCAGCTGGTGATGCGGGAAGAAATCGAAGATACGGACTTCGTCTCCCGGGATGTACTTCGGCGCAAAGCTCAGATAGCCCTTGAGGCCGAGGAAATGCCCCTCGCGGATCCGCTGCTCGATCTCGTCCGCGCTCTCTTCCGGATGCGCGTAATACAGCGCCGGGAAGCCGGTCTTCTTCGAAGCTTCCGCGACGTACCGGTTATTGGCAACAGACGCGCCGCCGCTCGTGAACATCAGCGCTTCGCACTTCTTGTCCGGGAACATGAGCCGGTATGTTTCCTGCAGATCCTCGATGCTGTCTTCCTTGGCGACCATGCCCGGCCATCTGACCGTGCGGGGCTTGCCGTCCGGCGTAGGCGGCTGCGGATCCTTCAGCGCCGCGAGATAAACGTGCGTATGCACGTCAAAGATCTTATCAGGCAGAAAATCCTTAAGTTCCTGTTCGTAGATCCGGCGATCCACGTCCTTCACTTCAAACAATGCCATAATACCTCTCCTTCCTGCTGCCTTCCGCAGCATGCACCGGGTCGCATATTGACACAGGTATCATACTACGGAAATCGCGTTTTAGAAATCATTTTTTGTGATATACTGTGCAATATGGAAAATGAACGGCTGCACGATAAGGATATCCGCGAACCGCTTTTTACGTTTCTCGAAGAGACCTTCGGCAAGGTACGCATCATCGAGGAAAAGATGATCGGCAGGTCCCGCGCGGACTGCATCATGGTCACGGAGAGCGCACTGGTCGGCATCGAGATCAAGAGCGATGCCGATACCTTTACGCGCCTTGCCACGCAGGTCACGGACTACGACCGTTATTACGACTACAATATCGCGGCGGTCGGCGTAAGCCACGTCATGCACATCGGGGAGCACATCCCGCCGTACTGGGGGATCATCACGGTCGAAAATACCGGGGACGGTCCCGACTTTTATCTTCTGCGGAAACCGCTCAGAAACCCGTATATGCAGCCGAAGCGCAAGATCAGCATCCTCTGGCGGCCGGAGCTTGCGGCGATCCAGGAGAAGTACCGCATGCCGCGTTACGAGCGGCTCGGCAAAGCGCTCGTCGCCGCGAAGATCGTCGAGGCCGTGCCTCCGGAGGCGCTTGCCCGGGAGATCTCCTCCCAGCTTTTCGAGCGCGATTACACGACGATCGGCGAAACGATCGCCGCCTACAGAAAAGAGCATGCCCCCGCCCGCCGGAAGACGAAAAAAAAGCGCCGCGCAGGGCGGCGCCTTCTCTGATCTCTCTGTCGCATTTTCGCTCTTACCGGACGCTCATTCCTCCGCGCCGTTCTTTTCTCCGTTCTTTTCCTTCTCCTCCCGGAGCTCCTCCGCAAGGAGGCCCATCCGCTGCGTCAGATCCCGGATCTGGTCCGCCTGTTTCGAAACGGCGCCCGTCAGGGTATAGATGATGACCAGCGAAAACACGAAGCCGCAGAAGAACAGCATATTCATCGAATCGGAAATGCCGATGAAACGCGCCGCGTGCGTAAGCAGCTTCGGGAAAATGACGAGCACCATGAGCACCGCGCCGAGGAAATACCAGGACAGCGTATAGCGCAGATCTAGCTGCCGTTTCCGAACTCTGAGCGTGAGCAGGATCAGGACCAGCACCAGGGCCAAAAGAAGGATGATCTTAAGACGCAGCGTCATGCTTATTCCCCTTTCTTCCGGATACAGGCGATCAGGATCGCCAGCGTGACTTTGATCATATAGTAGACAGAGTTCCTGAAACGGATCGAGGACGTGCCGCCCTGCCGCTCCCGCATCACGACGGGGATCTCGAGGACCTTTCCGCCGCTGCGCAAAAGCTCTACGACGCTCTCCGGCTCCGGATAATCGCGCGGATACTCCTTCGCGAACATGGCGATCCCTTTCCGTCCGATCATCC
Source organism: Lachnospiraceae bacterium (assembly GCA_017420605.1). Lineage (GTDB taxonomy): Bacteria > Bacillota > Clostridia > Lachnospirales > Lachnospiraceae > Chordicoccus. The sequence continues at coordinate 4,876 of JAFOIS010000207.1, forward strand.
GCAGGCCCGACGTCGGATCGGTGATCGTTTTCCCCGTAAGCAGCCGGATAAGACGGGTAAAATACAGGATACCGACCCTTCGCGCAAACGACGACTGAAAGCCCTCGTGCCGGATGAAGCGGGAACCGATCACCATATCCGCCCGCTCTTCTTCCAGTGTTTTTGCCATGACGGAAAGAAACGCGGGATCGTGCTGCCCGTCCCCGTCGACCTGCACCGCCGCGTCATAGTCATGCGCGAGCGCGTACCGGTAACCCGTCTGTACGGCGCCGCCGATCCCGAGATTGACCGGAAGATCGATAAAGTGCATGCCGTGCGCAGTAAGAAGCTGCGCCGTATCGTCCTTCGAGCAGTCGTTGATCACGACGTAGTCGAGGCCGGGCGCCTCTTTTTTCAGACGTTCGACGGTAGAGACGATGCTCTCCCGTTCATTATAGGCTGGGATCACGACCAGTATTTTCATTGCCGCTTCTAGTCTTCCTTATCGCTTCCCTCCCGCGGAGGGGTCCTTTCGTCACTGCATATACCGCAGCGCCGCCTGAAAGAGTCCGTAATAATTAAATACTATAAAGACCGCAAAAATCAAGCCGTTCGATATCCTCCGGTCGATTTTCGGATTTCCGCCCCTAAAATGCAGGAAAGAAAGCAGCGGGAAGAGGACCGGCGTGATATAGCGGCTTTCGCAGCCCGCGACGAAATCCGCGCCGACCGGCGTAAAGGAGACGTAGAGCGCCGTCACCGCAAGGCATACGGACGCGAAGAACGCCAGCGCCGCCACGGCCTGATGCGCCCGGAAATGCGGGATCTCATCGGGATAGTCCTCCGTGAAGCAGACGACCGAAAGCACGATCGCAAGGATCAGCGCGTTGACAAGGATCCCCAGATACGCATAATGGCCGATATATGCGTAGGATTCCTTCACGGAAAGATAATTCATGAGGAAACGCAGGAGCGTTCCCGTATACGCGAGCGGGTTCGCAAGGATATACCGCACCTGTTCTCCCGCGTTCACGCCTGCGCCGCCGCGCGCGTCTCCCGCCTGCGTGCTCGTAAGGAACGGCAGCATGAACGAGAGAATCAGGAACAGCGCGGAAAGGGCGACCAGGCC
>JAFOIS010000208.1 GCA_017420605.1 Lachnospiraceae bacterium
ACCATGCTTCCGAACGGACCGCAGGTCAAAGCCGTCATGCTCGGCGAAAACGGCGTCGGCGCGAAAATGAAAGCGGGCAGCACCTTCATCGACATGAGCTCCATCAATCCGGTCGACTCCAAGGCGATCGGCGAAGCGCTCTCAGCCTACGGCGTGGAAATGCTGGACGCCCCGGTCTCCGGCGGCGAACCCAAGGCGATTGATGGAACGCTCTCCATCATGGTCGGCGGCAAACAGGAAGTCTTTGACAAATATAGGGAAATGCTCGGCGCGATGGGTTCGTCCGTCGTCCGCTGCGGCGGGATCGGCGCGGGCAACACCACGAAGCTCGCCAACCAGATCATCGTCGCCTGCAACATCCGGGCCCTCGCGGAAGCGCTGACCCTCGCACAGATGGCGGGCGTCGATCCGCAGGTGGTCTTCGAAGCCATCCGCGGCGGCCTTGCGGGCTCCACGGTCATGAACGCCAAGGCGCCGATGATGATCGCCGGCAACGACAAGCCGGGCTTCAAGATCGATCTGCACATCAAGGACCTGAACAACGCCCTTGACTGCGCCCACGCGGTCGGCGCGCCGGTCCCGATGACGGCTTCCGTCCAGGAAGTCCTCGAATGGATGCACGCCCACGACGGCGGCAACAAGGACCACAGCGCGATCGCCCAGTACTACGAATATCTGACCGGGATCCGGATCGGACGCGAATAAAAGAATACAGCCCCGGCACCGACTGCCGGGGCTTTTTTTGAAAGGAGCACACCGATGGCACTGCACGTCATGGAAGAAGCCAACCGCTGCCTGGGCTGCAAAAAGCCCCGCTGCCGGGAAGGCTGCCCCATTCACACGAACATCCCCGAAGTCATCCGTCTTCTGAAGGACGGGAAGCTCAACGACGCCGGCCGGATGCTGTTCGAAAACAACCCGCTGACCACGGTCTGCAGCCTCGTGTGCGATCACGAACACCAGTGCGAAGGCCACTGCATCCGCGGCATCAAAGACGCGCCGGTACACTTCTCCCTCATCGAGAACTACATTTCCACGACCTACGCCAACCAGATGGTCAAGGGTCCCGCGCCGCTAAACGGCCGGAAAACGGCGATCATCGGCGCCGGCCCCGCGGGTCTTACCATCGCGATCATCCTCGCCCGCTACGGCTACGCGGTCACGATCTTCGACAGCCGCGACAAGATCGGCGGCATCATGCGTTACGGGATCCCGGATTTCCGTCTTCCGGACGCAGTGCTCGACGACATCGCGTACCGTCATGTGGAAATGAAAGGCATCCGCTTCCGCCCCAACACCTATATCGGCAGCACGCTGACCATCGACGACCTGTTCCGGGACGGCTTCCAGAGCGTGTTCGTCGGCGCGGGTCTGTGGAAGCCGCGCAGGCTGAACATCCGGGGCGAAAGCCTCGGCAACGTCGCCTTCGCCATCAATTACCTGGCGAATCCCGAGGCCTTCCATCTGGGCGAGCGGATCTTCGTGATCGGCTCCGGCAACGCCGCCATGGACTGTGCCCGCACCGCGATCCGTCACGGCGCGCGCTATGTGACGATCGTCAACCGCAGCGACAGGATCGCCGCAAGCGACTACGAATCCGGCTATGCCCGCCTCGAAGGCGTGGAGTTCCTTATGCTCAGAACGCCCAGGGAGATCCGCGAAGACGGCCTCATCCTGGCGGAGAGCGAGATGACGGAAGAAGGAAAATCCCGGCCCGTTCCGGGAACGGAAAAGCTCTATCCTTGCACCGGCGTCATCATTGCGGCCAGCCAGGGTCCGGAGAATAACCTCGTCAACACGACGACCGGCATCGATACCGGCCGCTCCGGCCTTCTTTCCGTGGACGAGGACGGCCGCACCTCGCGGCCCGGCGTCTTCGCGGCCGGGGACGCGACCAGCGGCGCCCGCAACATCGTCATGGCGGTCGCCGGCGGCAAGCGCGTGGCCGAAGCCATGCACGAATACATGCAGTCCCTGCCGCCTGCCGTCGAAACGGAATATCCAAACGTTCCGGTCGCGGAGCTGTAAAACAGCCGGTCCGGAAATACAATACGCGCAGGCATCTTCCTGCGCGCATTTTTTTGTTCTGTTATGCTCTTTTGCCTGCGGGCGCGCTTACGCGCGGAATTTGACCGCCGTGCCGTAGGCGATGACTTCCGCCGCGCCCTGCATGATCGCAGACGACGCATAGCGGATGTTGACGACCGCGTCGGCGCCGAGTTCTTCCGCTTCGGCCACCATGCGCTTCGTCGCGAGCGCGCGGGCCTCGTTCATCATTTCGTTATAGGCCTTCAGTTCCCCGCCGACCAGCGTCTTGAAGCTCTGCGTGATATCCTTGCCGATGTTCTTCGACTGGATCGTGCTCCCCTTGACGAGCCCGAGCATTTCCAGGTCCTTTCCGCTGATGTAATCAGTATTGACTAAGATCATCTTCTTCTCCTCCTTTGATCTCTCTGATTCTCTGTATGCAGACGCCTATCATGACCGCTCCGAAAAGAGCAGGGATGATGCCCAGGATCCATTTCAGGACGACGCTCTCCACGAGGGCTGCGATCACTCCGAAATAGATGATAAAGTAAATGATCATGATCACCGTCACCACGACCGGCGCTACCATCTTTTTCTTATGATCTTTCATGTTCCGCCGCCTTCCGCCTTTCCGCAG
>JAFOIS010000209.1 GCA_017420605.1 Lachnospiraceae bacterium
CGGCCAATTACGGGATCATTTCCGGGCTCGCGCTCGACCCGATCGAGAAAAAGCCGCTGTACCGCTTTCATCCGGGATCGAGGATCCTGTCCGTCGGCAGCTACGGCTGCAACCTGCGCTGCCCGTTCTGCCAGAATTCGGACATTTCCTGGTCGGACGAGGCGCTGCTGCATGCGCACGGGGACAGCGCCAAGGCACATGCACCGTGGCGTATGCGGCGGGAGGAACTGGTTCAAACGACCCCGCAGGAGCTGTGCGACGCGGCGCAGTACTACATAAGCCGCGGGAATATCGGCATCGCGTTCACCTACAACGAGCCGCTCGTCGGCTGGGAGTTCGTCCGGGATACGGCGAAACTCGTCCATGAAGCCGGTATGAAAAATGTGCTAGTCACCAACGGGACCGCGCAGCCGGCCGTCCTTGAAGAACTCGCCCCGTATATCGACGCCATGAATATTGACCTTAAGGGGCTTTCTGAGGCATACTATCATAGTACGCTCGGCGGCGATCTTTCGATGGTGAAGGAATTCATTTCCCGCGCCGTGCAGTTTTGCCACGTGGAGCTTACCACGCTTATCGTGCCCGGGGAAAATGATACCGACGGGGAAATGCGCGCCATCACGGAGTGGATCGCCTCCCTTACGGACGCGCAGGGAAAGGAGATCGGGCGTACGGTGCCTCTGCATATTTCCCGCTTCTTCCCGCGCTTCCATATGATCGGCCGGCCCGCAACGGACGTGCGCTGCATCTACCGCCTGGCCGAAGTCGCCCGGGAAACACTGAAATACGTCTATACCGGAAACTGCTGAAGATCCGGAGAGCGTTCCGCGGCAGTTTAATAGTTAGCATAAATCAAGACAGAGAAAGCAATATGAAACTTTTCAGCCAATACCGCGGGCTGCGCCGCGAGATCTACATCCTCTGCTTCGGCAGGATGGTCACGAATCTCGGCGGCATGATCTGGCCCGTGATGACCATGATCCTCAACCAGAAACTCGGCTTTTCGGCGGCCGAAATATCCTATTTCTTCGTCGCCGCGAGCCTTATCATGCTGCCCGCGCATCTTGTCGGCGGACGGCTGGCCGACCGGTTCAATAAAAAGCACATCATCGTGCTCTGCGACGGCATCAGCATCCTCTGCTATTTTGCGAGCGCGGCGATCCCGCTCGGCCTTACGTCCATTTTCCTGTTCATTTCCGCGGGCATCTTCCAGAGCGTGGAATATCCTTCCTACGACGCGCTTTTCGCCGACCTTTCGACGACGAAGGACCGGGAGAGGGCGTATTCGCTCGATTACCTCGGCGCGAATCTGGGACTTATCCTGTCGCCGACCATCGCGGGGCTTCTCTTTAAGAATTACCTGTGGCTCAGCTTCCTCATCAACGGCATATCGATCGGGATATCGACCATCCTTATCGCAGTCCTCATCCGGGATATCACGCCCGTTGCGGATACCGGCGAGGAAGCGGAATATCAGAAGACCAGGGATGGGGAGAGCGTTTTCGCGATCTTAAAGCAGAATCCGCTGATCCTTCTCTATCTTCTCTGTGCGACCCTCTATTCCGCGTCCTACGGGGAGTTCAACTTCATCATGCCGCTCGACATGGCGGCCGTCCACGGCGATGCCGGACCCGTCATTTTCGGAACGGTCACGAGCCTCAACTGCATCATCGTCGTCATTTTTACGCCCGTCATCACAAAACTCTTCGTGAAAATGCGCGACACCGGCAAAATGTTCACGGGCAGGATGCTCGTTCTCGCGGGCTACATCCTCTTTGTGCTGTTCCTCGGCTTCATTCCGAGCTACTACTTTGCCATGCTCATCTTCACCTGGGGCGAGATCTTTTCCACGATCGCCGAGGGACCGTACGTCTCGAGCCGCATCCCCGCAAGCCACCGCGGCCGGATCAACGGGCTGATGAGCGTCGCCTATACGGCCATTACGGGCGTCATCGACATTATCGTCGGCAGGCTTTATGACCGCTCCGGGTCCACCGTCACGTGGATACTCGTCTTCGGGATCACGCTCACGTCCGCGGCGGCGGCCCTGCTTCTTCGGGCACTCGACAAAAAGGCGTATCCGAAGCTCTATTTTAAGGAAAAAGCCGAAGAGACGCAGAACGGATAAAAACGACACAAGCCGGTGCGGCGCGGGAAGGCGCTGTCCGGTGCCGACGGGAGGGCCGGAAGCCTTGCGAAGGCCGTCCGTTTTGAGTATCATAGGAAATGACGATTACGGCCCGGGGTGACAGAAATGAACGCTGCGGATTTTTTCACGGAATCAGATGACAGGCATATCAGGGAACTGCGCCACGAGCTGCACCGGCATGCGGAGCTCGAACTCGAGCTCCCGGAGACCGTCGCGATCGTAGAAGCGGAGCTTGACCGGCTGATGATCCCGCATACCGGGAAATACGCCCCGTCGAGCGTCGTGGGGTACCTTCATTACGGCGACGATCCCGAAAACGCCCCGAAGGTCGGAGAAGAAGGCCACGTCTATACCGTTGCTTTCCGGGCCGACATGGACGCGCTGCCGATCGAAGAGGAATCCGGCGTTCCCTTCGCCTCCATCCACAAAGGCGTCATGCACGCCTGCGGCCATGACACCCACACGGCCATGCTGCTCGGCGCGGCCGGCGCGCTCTGCCGCGCGGAAGGGGCGGGGGCGCTCGGCGTGCGTATCAAGCTGATCTTCCAGCCGAATGAAGAAGGCGAGGATACCGGCTCGCAGATCATGATCGACAACGGCGTCCTTGACGACGTCGACATCATCTACGGCCAGCACATTTCCATGGATGAGCCGACCGGTACGGTCATGTGGATCAAAGGGCCCGCCATGGCGGCCTGCCGGACCTACAACGTCACCTTCCACGGCAAAGCCACCCATGCGACGGCTCCCGAGGACGGCCACGACGCGCTCATGATGGCGGTCAAGGCCATCGGCGATATCTACTTCATGAATGCGCGGGAGATCGGCCCCTTCCGGCCGCACATCATTTCCGTGGGGGCGCTGCACGCGGGGAATGCGCATAACATCATCGCCGAAAAGGCGGAAATGAAGATCTCGACGCGGTTCTATACCGACGACGTCTTCGAGATCATCGACCGGCGGATCCGGGAGATCTGCGCGAATGCGGCTGCCGAGCTTTCGGGCACGGCGGACGTTGAGGACGGGGCGTCGGCGTATGCCGTGATCAACGATCCGTACGTCACCGATCTTGCCGTCCGCGCGGCGGAGAAGATCACGACGCCGGAATTCATCAAAGAGACCGGCATGATCATGGGCTCCGAGGATTTCTCCTGCTATCAGCGGGTCCGTCCGGGCGCCTTTTTCCATCTCGGCGCGGCGGATCCGGCACGCGGCTTCACGGGGCAGGTCCACAACGGGAAAGTCCGGATCGACGAGGACGCGTTCCTGACCGGCAGCAAGCTCTTTGTGCAGATCGCGCTCGACGTGACGGAAGAGCGGCGCGGAGACTGATCAAAGCGGACGCGGCCCGCGCGGAATCGGTCCGGCAGAAGATAAAGCTGACCGGAGCACCTATCCGGCAGCACGGAGGAGTGTCAGCGGGCATTGCGCCCGAAAGGAGTATATATGCAGAACTTTATCTTTAAGATGGCCGAGGACGAGACCTACTGCGCGGTGAGCTATACCGGCGACGAAGCCGAGGTCGTGATCCCGGAGACGTATCAGGAGCGCCCGGTCACCATTCTCCTCGACGGTCTTTTCGCGGGACATGAGGAGATCACAAGCGTTTCGATCCCGGATACGGTGACGGACATCGGCGGATTCGTCTTCGACGGCTGCGTAAACCTCCGGCACATAAAACTGCCGGAATCGCTGACCGCGCTCTGGTCCTATGCCTTCGTGCGGAGCGGGATCGAAGAGATCAAACTGCCGAGGGGCGTTCGGACCATCCCGCCGTTCACCTTCCAGGACTGCGCAAATCTCAGAAAGGTCGAATGCAACTACGGCCTCACCAATATCTACGGCTGGGCCTTCGGCGGGTGCGACATGCTCACGGAGCTTTACTACGGGCCGAATACCAAACTCAGCCCGCTGGCGTTTGAAAAGAAGGAAATGAAGGCATAAAGCCGAAGGAAAAACTATGAGCGACAACAAGATCCTGAAGCCCGAAGATTACGTCGAACCCTCGTGCGTTCTGTGCGGCGATCCGTACGGCGCTCCGCCGAAGGTGAAGCCGGTACCGCAGCAGCGGATCATCGAGAAAATGAACGACTACATGAGCCGCCGCGATTACGACGGCGCCGAGCGGCATCTTCTTTACTGGCTCGAGGAGGCAAAGCTCGGGCAGGATGAGCGCGGGCAGCTCATGCTGCGCAATGAGCTCGTCGGGCATTACCGCAAGGTCGGGAACCGGGAGAAGGCAATGGAGAATGCGGAGGAAGCCCTGCGCCTCATCGACGTCCTCGAATTCGACGGCACGATCAGCTCCGGTACGACTTATGTAAACTGTGCGACCGCGATGAATGCCTTCGGGGAAAATGAGAGAGCCCTCGCGCTCTTCGAGAAGGCCCGCAAAGTCTACGAAGCGGCGCCGAAATGCGAGCCGAACCTCCTCGGCGGCCTGTACAACAACATGGCCCTCGTCGAGTCCGCGCTGGGCGATTACCCCGCGGCGATGGAGCTTTACAAAAAAGCGGTCAAGATCATGGGGACCGTTCCGGCCGGCTGCCTCGAGCAGGCGATCACCTATCTCAACATGGCGAACCTCATGGAGGCGGAGCGCGGACTGGAGGAAGCGGAGCGGGATATCATGGAGCTCCTTGATTCGGCCTACGAGCTCCTGCTCGGCGGCGACGCCCCGCACGACGGCTACTATGCCTTCGTCTGCGAGAAATGCGCCCCGACCTACGACTACTACGGCTACTTCTTCGCGTCCGAAGAGCTCCGCCGCCGCGCGGAGGAGATCTACGCGAAAAAAGAGTAAAGCAGATGAGATCACCGTCCGCGGACAGGGTAAATACCGCGAGGTCTTAAAATAGATAATGAACGGGCTGGAATTGTCAAAACTGTATTATGAGACCTTCGGGAAGCCGATGCTTAAGGAACAGTTCCCGCACCTTCTGCCGTATCTTGCGGCAGGGATGTGCGGCGCCGGCTCCGAATGCTTCGGCTTTGACGACGAGGTCTCCCGGGATCATGATTTCGAGCCCGGCTTTCAGATCTTCCTGCCGGGAGAAGACGTCGTGGACCGGCGGGGCGCATTCCTTCTTGAGCGTGCCTACGCAAAGCTCCCGAAGGAATTCATGGGCGTAAAAAGGCCTCTCATGGCGCCGGCCGGTGGCGCGCGGCACGGCGTTTTCCGCACGGCGGAGTTTTTTGCGGCGAAGACCGGAACGCCGGACGGATATCTTCCCGCCGGCGGACGTACCGCTGTGGAACGAAGCGCTGCGGAACGAAGTGCTGCGGGCGGGCATGGAGAAATAGAAGAAGACCTCACGGCCTGGCTCAGAGTGCCGGAGCAGTCCCTTGCCGAGGCGACGAACGGGGAGATCTACTTTGACGATTATGGAGAAGTGACGAAGATCCGCGCATCGCTTTCGTATTTCCCGGAAGACGTCCGCCGCAAGAAACTGGCGGGACACCTCCTCCTGATGGCGCAGTCCGGCCAGTACAACTTCCGGCGGTGCCTTCTGCACGGGGAGAGCGCGGCGGCGCAGCTTGCGGCAGGGGAATTCGTCCGGAGCGGCATTTCCGTCATTTTCCTCCTGAACCGCGTCTACCAGCCGTATTACAAATGGAGTTTCCGGGCGCTGCGAGCCCTGCCATACCTTTCCATGGAAGCAGAGCTTTTCGAGTACCTGCTGACCACTGACAATGAAGGCGGTACGGCGGAAGAGAAATATGACGTTATCGAGGGGATCGCGGCGGACGTGATCGATCTGCTCGCCGACGAACAGTTGACGAAGGCGGTCTGCGGGGACCTCGAGAAGCATGCGTATTCGGTCAACGACAGTATCACGGACGCGACCCTTCGGAACATGCACGTCCTTGCGGCAGTTTGACGCACGAAGATCCGCGGCGGACAGAGCCGGATGGGCGCTGCGGCGGCGGGCCGGTTATTGTATGGAGCAATAGAAGCAGGAGAAGATCGTTATGAAGATCGCTGGTTTGCAGAAAATGACCCTTCTGGATTATCCGGGGCACGTCGCGTGCACCGTGTTTCTCAACGGCTGCGACTGGCGCTGCCCGTTCTGTCATAACTATGAACTCGCGGAAGGAAAGTCCCCGGCGGTCATGGA
>JAFOIS010000210.1 GCA_017420605.1 Lachnospiraceae bacterium
CTCCGCAGGTCACGATGCAGCGGTACTGGTAGCCGTTTCTGGCCAGCGTCGCCGCGACCTGAAGCTCTGCCGTGTTATAGCCCGCTGTGCTTGAAGAACTGTTGCGCCACTTTGTCGAACCGGCGATCCTGTACTGCCACTTATAGGTCAGATTCTCGCCTTCCGCCTCGACGGTGAAGTGCGCGATTTCTCCTTCCGTAATGCTCACGCTCTGCGGCTGGGAAATGATACCGAACGGCGGCGCCTCGACCACGATAAGAGTTGCCGCGTCCGAGATGATCTCATGATTTGCCGCATCGGTGATGACACAGCGGTACTCGTAGCCGTTCCGGGTAAGCGTTGCCGCAACCTGGAGTTCTGCTGAGTTATAGCCCGTCGTACTCGCGGAGCTGTTGTACCACTTTGTCCTTCCGGCGATCTTGTACTGCCACTGATACGTCAGCCCTTCCCCTTCGGCCGCCACCGTGAAATGAGCCGTATCACCTTCGGTCACTTCCTGATCCGCAGGCTGCGACGTGATCACGATCGCATTCGCGATCACCGTAAGATGCGCCGCGTCCGAAATGACCTCTTCTCCGTTTTCACCGGTGATCACGCAGCGGTACTGGAAGCCGTCCCGGGACAGCGTCGCCGCAACATGCAGTTCCGGTGTATCATATCCGATCATACTGGTGGTGCAGTTATACCACTTTGTCCTGCCCTTGATCTTATACTGCCACTGGTAAGAGGCAATGGAGCCTTCCGCTTCGACCGTAAAGACGGCCACCTCATCCCTCAGGACTTCCTGATCCGCAGGCTGCGACATGATCACGACCGGGTCGGGTGCGGGGAAGAGAACGATGAAACCTTCCCCGGCGAACGTTGCGGCATCGTAACTCGTATACAGCCGGTAATATAGTTTATTACCTTCCGTACGGATCCCGTAGATATACCCCCTCGTCAGTTCTTCGTCCGAAAGAGAATACACTTCTTCGGGATCGCCGTCAGGCAGGAACCGGCAGATGGTATTGCCCGTTGAAACATAGAAATACTCTCCGTCTGCGGCAAGGTGCTCAAACCCGGAATAAAATGAACCCGATCCGCCCCAGACGGGCCACCGGCCGTTCGGAGAAAACTGCACTGTGTCCATACCATTTGCATAATCATGAATATGGACATACCGGTCTCCGTATGAGAAATAAGCCCATTTACTTCCTACATGCGGGATCGCCGTCCTGCAGTCGTTCCACCAGGCATCCTCATAAGCAGTCCCGGTCTCGATCTCATAGACTGACTCGCCGTTACTGCCCAGCCAGTCCGTCGAGTCGTGACCTGTTGACGTCAGACCTTCCGTACTTCTCAGGAAATTGATATGTCTGCAATGATCCTGGTACCAAGTACTTCCGCCGCCGGTCGTCGGATCGTCCCAGGTACAGTCCACATAGTACCGCCCGCTGCCGATCGTGATCATGTTCCATGCATGATTGATGCCCTGGCTCGTAATGACGTCGCACTCAACGCCGCACTTGTTCATCAGACAGTTGTATGCCAGGGCATAGCCCTGACACACGGCGCGTCCCGTCACGATCGCGTCAAAAGCGCTGCGATTCGTATAGGTCAGATCATATTCACAGTGCGTGACCAGATAATCGTGGATATACAGCGCCTTCTGCTCATCCGACCAGGAACCGTCAACGCCGGAAAGGATCTGCGACGCTGCGCTGCGGAACGCTTCTACATCGCTTAACGTATAACTTGTGTTGAAAAACAGGACCATGCTACCAACAGTATCCTCGCCGCCGATAGAATAACTATATCTATTCTGGACATAGAACATATCCGGATTCCCGTTCAAAAAAGCCGTGAAGGCGGTCCTTATGTCAGATACCGGCAACGCAGCGTTTGAGATATCAATACGCATACTCGCGGCTTCTCCATCCCAGTTTTTTGCCGCGTTATACAGCAGGGCCGCCGCTTCCGCTATTTTTTCTTCGGATGATGCGCCGCGGCTTTTCCTGGTTTTCGGCAGAAACAGGCCGCCATTTTGCAGTATCCCGTCTTTGACTTCTACCAGGATCTCTTCTTCAGCCGCCCCGCTTCCGTTTTCCGTTTCTTCCGGTTCCTCCGCCATAACGGAGACGGGCGCAAATCCCATCACCATAACAAGGACCAGAATCAGACACAGCAATGCTCGCTTTATTTTCATGGGTTCCTTCCTTCTGCGTGAACGGCATGACCGTTCACTTCCTCCAACGTGCGACACGGATTTATTATAACCGTCATTTCGCCGATTATCTACCAAATCAGCGCCTGTCGGCCAAAAAAAGGAGCGGCCGGCGCCTTTCCTGCGCCTGCCGCTCCGCGTGATCTGTTCTTATAAGCTGCTTTGTTATTCCACCGTCAGCGTCGCCGGCCTGGACGTTACGGTCTCACCGTTTGCATCCGTTACCTTGCAGCGGTACTGGAAGCCGTTGCGGGCTGCTGTGGCGACGACCTCCAGTTCCGCCTCGTTATAACCTGTCGTGGCGGAAGAACTGTCACGCCACTTTCCGCTGCCGGCGGTCTTGTACTGCCACTGGTAGGAAAGACCCTCTCCTTTCGCGGTGACCGTGAAATGTACCGTCTCGCCGGCCGCAGCGGTCCGATCCTGCGGATCTGCGGTGATCTCCGGACCGGGCGCCTTCACCGTCAGTGTTGCTGCGGAAGACGTTTCCGAATCACTTCCGGAGGATACGATACAGCGGTATGAGAAGCCGTTCCGGGCCGCCGTTGCGGCAACGTGCAGTACCGGTCCGTTATACCCGGCGGTAGCCGCCGAGCAGGCGCGCCATTTGCTGCTGCCCGCGATCCGGTATTCCCACTTGTAGGTAAGGTCCTCCCCTTCCGCCGCAACGGTAAAGTCCGCCGTTTCACCTTCCCGGATAATGACGTCCTGCGGCTGCGAGATAATGCCGAACACGGGCTTTACCGTGACCGTAAGGAGCGCCGCGTCCGAAATGAGCTCGTGGCCCGCCGCGTCGGTAATGACGCAGCGGTACTCATAACCGTTCCGGGCAAGCGTCCCGACAATCTCCAGCTCCGGCGTATTA